>NZ_JBFAWD010000010.1:5847-172587 GCF_040680135.1 Nocardia sp. NPDC052112
CACCCATCACGGCAACGTCAGGATTTCGGCGCCTGTTTCCGTTACGACCCAACAGCACGAGCTTCGAACCATGCGGCCCACCCATCACGGCAACGTCAGGACTTCGGCGCCCGTTTCCGTTACGACCCAACAGCACGAGCTTCGAACCATGCGGCCCACCCATCACGGCAACGTGAGGACTTCGGCGCCTGTTTCCGTTACGACCAACGTGTGTTCGAACTGTGCGGTCCACTTGCGGTCCTTGGTGACCACGGTCCAGCCGTCGTCCCAGATCTCGTAGTCGATGCCGCCGAGGTTGATCATCGGTTCGATGGTGAAGGTCATGCCGGGCTCGATGATTGATTCGATGGCGGGCTGGTCGTAGTGCAGGATGACCAGGCCGCTGTGGAAGGTGGGGCCGACGCCGTGCCCGGTGAAATCGCGCACCACGCCGTAGCCGAACCGGTTGGCGTAGGACTCGATGACGCGCCCGATCACATTGAGCGCACGGCCCGGCCGGACCGCCTTGATCGCCCGCATGGTCGCCTCTTCCGTCCGCTCGACCAGCAGCCGCACCTCCTCGTCGACAGCACCGGCCAGGAAGGTCTTATTGGTATCGCCGTGCACGCCATCGATGTAGGCGGTCACATCGATATTGACGATGTCACCGTCCTGGATCACCGTCGAATCCGGAATGCCATGGCAGATCACTTCGTTCAGCGAGGTGCAGCACGACTTCGGAAAACCCTTGTAGCCCAACGTCGATGGGTAGGCGCCGTGATCGCACATGTACTCGTGCGCGATCCGATCCAGCTCATCGGTGGTGACACCGGGCGCGACCGCCTTGCCCGCCTCCTCGAGCGCCTGCGCCGCGATCTTGCCCGCGATCCGCATCTTCTCGATGGTCTCCACGGTCTGTACCCAGGGTTCGCGGCCCTCGTTCGCGGTCTTCTTCCACGCATACTCCGGACGCTCGATCGAGCGCGGAACCTCACGGGTGGGCGAGAGCGTGCCGGGAACAAGCGGCTGGCGGGTACGCACTGACATGGAACAAGACTATCCGCACCGGTCAATCGCGCACCGTCCGTGCCCGCGCCCGACCTGACCGCGAACGCGTCTTCAGCGGCCGGAATAGTTCCGGACCACGGTCCGTTTAGGCTAGTGGTTGACGTAGAAACTACACACGAACAGGACTCGAGCTGTGGAACTGGGACTCACGACGTTCGCGGAGCTGTACCCGGTCGGCAACCGACCGGCGCCCACCGCGGCCGAACGGCTGCGCGAGGTGGTGGACGAGGCGGTCGCGACCGAGCGCGCCGGACTCGACGTCTATGGCGTCGGCGAACATCACCGCAAGGACTTCGCGGCATCGGCGCCCGCGGTCGTATTGGCCGCGATTGCGGCACGAACCGAGCGGATTCAGCTCACCAGCGCGGTGAGCGTGCTGAGTTCGGATGATCCGGTACGGATGTACCAGGATTTCGCCACGCTGGACGGACTGTCGAACGGTCGCGCCGAATTGATGGCCGGACGCGGTTCGTTCACCGAGAGCTTTCCCCTATTCGGTTATGACCTGAGCGACTATGACGAACTCTTCGAAGAGAAACTGGCGCTGCTGCTGCACATTCGCGCGGACGAGCCGGTGACCTGGCACGGCAAATTCCGTGCCCCACTGCGCGATGCGGTGATCTACCCGCGCACCGACAATCGTCCGCTGCCGGTCTGGATCGCGGTGGGCGGCAGCCCGGAATCCGTGGTCCGCGCCGGACTGCTCGGCCTACCGCTGGCGATCGCGATCATCGGCGGTCAGCCCGCGCGCTTCGAGCCGCTGGTGGACCTGTACCACCGCGCGCTCGAAGAGGGCGGTCACCAGCGACAGCCCGTCGCGGTACACGCACACGGCTATATCGCCGACACCGACGAACAAGCCGTCGCCGACTTCTACGAACCGTACGCCGGGGCAATGAGCACCATTGGGCGCGAACGCGGTTGGGGCCCGATGACCCGCGCGCAGTTCGACGCCCTACGCTCCCAGAGCGGTTCACTCTTCGTCGGCACGCCCGACTACGTCGCCGAAAAGATCACCGACATCCGTGACACCCTCGGCTTGGACCGCTTCATGCTGCACACCAGCGTGGGCACCCTGCCGCACGAAAAGGTGTTGCACAATATCGAATTGCTCGGCGCCAAGGTCGCACCCCAGGTGCGCTGAAGAACCCGGCGCGCCAGGCATTCATGACGTCACTGCCTCCGGGATGTGTTGTCGATGCCGGGCTTGCGGTGTCGGAAGCGCGCCGAGAATTCCCAAATCGGGTCGCGCGCAGGCGTAGAAGCGATCCCTGGCTTCCGACGCGGCCTCGAGGGCAAATCCGACGGCCTCCGCGGAAACCGACTCATCGGTGTGCAGTACCCGCAGGTCCCACACCTGCTGCTGCCAGACCCGTGCCGCCGCCACGGTCGGACCGTCCGCGAGCAGGAGTATCGCTTCGAGCAGATCCGCGCGCGCATCCTCGGCGGCGACCAGCATCGGCCAGCCTTCCGATACCTCCAATGTTTCATGCCCCGGCCAGAGGTCCGGATGCCTGCCCGCCGCCATCTTGGTGTGCAGCCGGACCTCGTGCTTGATAGCAGCGGCGAAGGCGACATACGCCTCCCGCCGGGCGCCATCCCATCGTGTCGCATGCTGGCGGTCCCATTGCAAACGATCCTTGCGGATATTGAAGTAGTAACCGATCCAGGCCGAAGTGGCACCGGTCACGATCGCGATGGCGGCACTGTAGAGGGCGAACACCGGCCCAGCGTACGTGGCCGATCACCCACGCGCGCAACGGATCTCGGCGATATTTCGAACGGTGCCCAGCCAGCAGATCCCGGCGCATCGTGGCGGTCGGCGGACGGCGGCGAGCTTATCCGGGTTGGTTGTCGTCGAGGCTCTTCGCCACGCCGCGGCCGCCGCTGTCGGTCTACCGGGTGACCTCGGGTGCGAGGGCCGCTACGAGGGCGGTGAGATCACCGCCGAGTGTCGCGGCCATCAGTCGTTCGGCGGCCTCGGTGCCGGTATCCGGGCGCGATGTGGTGCGCGTACGTCGGGCGTGGATATGACGGCGAGCCCGTACCGCGAGTTGGCGCACCGCCGCCGGTGAGCGATCGAGCATCTCGGCGATCTCGCCGTGTGCGAACCCGAAGACGTCGTGCAGTACGAAAACGACCACACAGGCGATGTTCGCGGTCCGCTCGATCAGGCAGGCCACCGCACCGAATTCCGCGCCAGTGACGCACCCCGGATCCAGCCCGGCAGCGACCAGCAGACGAGCGGCGCGAGCTGACCGGTCCGGTTCGAGACCCTACTTGCCGAGCCGGGCTTCGAAGGCGATGCGGTCGCCACGGTAGAGGGAGCGGACGCGTTCGACCGGCTCGCCGTCGCGGTCGACGCTGCGCCGATGCAGCAGCAGTAGCGGTAGCGCCGTGGTGCATTCGAGTAGCGCGGCCTCGCGGGGGGATGCCAGTACCGTCTCGATACGCTCGGTAGCACTGCCGAGATCCACACCGGAGGCGCGGACGGCCGCATACAGCGATGCGGTCGGATCGTAGGTGCCGCGCAGGTGGCCGAAACGATCGAGCGACAGGAAAGTGCTCTCCAACCCGATGCGTTCACCGTCCGCGAGCAGCACCTGCTCCAGGTGCATGACCGGCGTGCCGATGGCGAGGCCGAGATCGCGGGCGGTATCGGCGTCGGCGGGGATATCGTCCCAACCGACCAGGAGCCGACCCGGCACGCGGCCGTGACTGATGGCACCCTCGGTGTAGGAGCGCAGCGACAGCGGCTGCACCATCTTCGGCCGCGACACCACCGTACCCCGACCCTGACGGCGGATTCGGCCCTTCGCCTTCGATGTGGACCAGGCACCGTACGAACACCTCACCGCCGTCACCGAGGAACTGCTTGGGCGCAAACTCCCGCAGGTGGTGCGGCGCTGGGCGGGCGTTTACAGCCAGAGCAGCGATCCCTGCACCATCGTGACCCGCGCGCAGGCCGGCGCGCACATCTGGGTCGTCACCGGTCCGGGTGGCCGCGGCATGACCCTCGGACCCGCGATCGGCGCGGAAACCGCCGATCTGCTGAATCTGTGAGGAGCACCGTGTCGGATAACCCTACGATGGCCCCATGTCAGCATTGCCCCTGATCTTCACCGCGGGCTGGGCGAGCGGGGTCAATGCCTATGCGGTGGTCCTGCTGCTCGGCATCTTCGGCGTGACCGGTCTGTCCGATGATGTGCCGGAAGCACTGCAGCGCACCGATGTGTTGATCGCGGCCGGTGTGTTGTTCCTCATCGAGGCCGTCGCGGACAAGGTCCCCTATCTCGACAGCTTCTGGGATGCGGTGCACACCATCGTGCGCCCGACATCGGGCGCGGTCGTCGCGGCACTGCTGGCAGGCCAGGATGGTTCGCTGCCCCAACTGGCGGCCGGTGCGGTCGGCGGAACCACCGCCCTGGCAAGCCATCTCGTCAAGGCCGGAACGCGAATGGCGATCAATACCTCGCCGGAGCCGGCGAGCAATATCGTCATGAGCCTCGTCGAGGACCTGACTGTCGGCGGCATCGTCACCCTCGCGATCTTCCACCCGGTCGCGGCGGCCGTCTGCGCGGGCACACTGCTGGTGATCGGGGTGCTCTTGGTCTATCTGCTGGCGAGCCGGATCCGCCGCTACCGCATGCGCCGCAGACAACGTCGCGAGGCCAAACGCGCGGCGGCCGTCTGAGCACGTCTACACCGGTTTGCGCCACACCAGCGAATAGCGCCAGAAGACCAGCCGACGCACTCGCGCGCCGGGCAGAATCGCGGCGACCCGCGCCCGCACCTGCCGCGTGGTCAGCGGCGGATCGAGAACAACCGGCATGACATCGTGCGATGCCTCGACCGCATACCAACTCCCCCGCCCACGCGACCGAAGCATCCGAAATACGATCCCGAACACCCGATGTCCGATCGCCGCCGCCAATTCGACGGGCAGTTCCCGCACGAGATCGGGCCGCGGCAATGCCACAGCCGCGATCACCCCACCCGGCCGCACCGCCCGCGCCAATACCGGCAGCACCTCATCGAGGGGCATATGGTGCAACGTGCTCATCGAAACGATCGCGTCGTAGGTTTCGTCCGGCAGCGGCTGTTCCAGCACATCTCCGAGAATGCACCTGACATTCTGCGGCACCGTCTGCTTCGCCAGGTCGATCATCACCGCAGACCGATCGATCGCATCGACATGCTCGACGTGCCGCGCAAGTTCCCCGGCGAACGCCCCGGCCCCACAGCCGACGTCCAACACCCGCGTACCCGGGGTGGGCAGCTGCCGCATGAGAAACCGTTGGTAGTACGCGTTGTGACTCCAATTGAGTTTGCTCATCCGGGACCCCTTGCCACGCGTCCGCGGAAAGTGCTTCCGCACTTGAAATTATGTTCCGATCGCGACGAAATTCCGTTGCGGAGCAGAGGATATCGATTAGGTGCTTCGCGGCGCGGAGGGTGATCGACACTGGCCTGGCCCGGACTCCACGGTCCGGAGTCATTCGATCACACCATTGGAGACAGTATGACCGAGTCGGTCATCCAGCTGCCGACCGCTGGAGAGACGGTTCTCGAGACCTACGAGCGAATTTCGCAACGCGGGCCGGTGGTTCCGGTCGAGTTGACCGGCGGCGTCGCGGCCTGGGTCGCGGCGAGCCACAAGGCGGTGACCGACGTTCTGGCGGGCGACGGCACAGTATTCAGCAAGAACGCCAAGAACTGTGCGGCCCTGCACGACGGCACCATTCCGGCGGATTGGCCGATGCGCGCGTTTACCGATATCGACCACATGCTGAACAAGGACGGCGAGGACCATCGGAGGCTGCGCCGGACGATCAGCGCCGCGTTCACGCCGGCTCGGGTCGCCGCACTCGAATCCCGGATTCAGCAGATCACGACGGAGTTCATCGACGACTTCGCCGGCGAGCAGGACGAAGTCGATCTTGTCCCGCGATTCACCCTCCCGTTCCCGGTGCGGGTGATCTGTGAACTGTACGGGGTCGGCGCGGCGGATCAGTCGCGGATCCGCGACTGGGCTACCACCCTCATGTCGCAAACCAGCACCGGTGAGCAGATGCAGGCCGCCATGACGGAGATGCTGGCGTACCTCGCGGAATTCCTCGAGGCCAAACGGCACGAGCCGGGCGACGACCTCACCTCCGCCATGCTCGCGGCCAACACCGACAACCTGACCGCCGACGATATGGTCAACATGTTGTGGCTGGTGATCATGGCCGGCCACGAGACCACGGTGCACCTGCTGGCCAATGCGATCATCGCACTGTGCGAGAACCCGGCACAGCTGGACAAGGCCCGCACCGAGGACCGCTGGGCGGACGTGGTCGAGGAGGCACTGCGCTTCCGGTCACCGGTCTACAGCGCCAACCTTCGTTATGCCCAGCAGGATGTCACCATCGCGGGCGTCGACCTGCCGGCGGGCGCGATCGTCATCTGGAACGGCAATGTCGGGCGAGACCCGGAGCGATACCCGAACGCCGATGCGTTCGACATCGAGCACGATCACCGCGGGCAGTTGGCCTTCGGCAGGGGCCCGCACGTCTGCCTGGGCGCACCGCTGGCCCGCCTGGAGGCGCGCATCGCGCTGTCCACGCTGTTCCATCGCTTCCCGCGGCTACGCCTGGCCCGGGATGCGGCGCTGCTTCCGGTCAGCCCGCAGTTCATGACCGCGGGCCCGCTCACTCTGCCGGTGCGGTTGCAGCCAGCCGACTGACCACCGATGCCGGCTGGCCGGTCTCGGCCAGCCGGCGTTTGCGGAATTCCCTCGGGGTTTCGCCGTATCGCGTCTTGAACGCGGCGGAGAACCAGGTGACCGTGAATCCGCTGCGCGCGGCGATTTCGCCGATGGTCATCGTCGTGCCGGGACTTTCGAGCATGGCGCGCGCCGCACGCAGTGATTCATCCTGGCGCACTTCACGATACGTGGTTCCGGCTTGCTCCAGCGCGGTACGCAATTGCCGTGGCGACCAGCTCAATGCCCGAGCCACCGCGGCCAGCCGGAGATCGGCGACTCCGATATTGTCGCGCACATACCGGCGTACGGCCTCGGCTGTCTCGGCCAGCTGGGTTCGCTGCGGAGTACTGTCGCCGACGGCCATCATGCACAGCAGTTCGGTGGTCCGGTCGCAGACCGCATTGAATTGACGGCCGGTGAGCCGGGATCGCTCGTTATGGGTGTCGCGGATCATGCTCCGGGCGATGCGTCCGAGTCCGGATTCGAGGTCGAATACCGGTCGGCGCGCGCCGAGTGGTGATATCGCGTGGTCGACCTCGGTACGTGGGATCTGGAAGCCGAATGCCACCGAGCTGGGCACCCCCAACCGCAGGGTCTGATCCAAACCGATCAGCACCGCCTGACCCGGTGCGATACAAGTGGTTTCGTGATCATCGGCGACCGTGAATGTGCCCCGCTCCGGGACCACCAGCCAGTAGAAGTCGTCGGCAGGGCCCCTGCGGATGTGTGACGGCGTGCGGAAGGCCAGCCGGTCGCCGGGCTGATCCCAGCGCAGCAGGTTGTAACTCCCCATGCTCTGGGTGATCAGTGTGACCTGCCACCGGTTCCGGTCGCGATATCGGTGATCCATCGGCATGATGCTGTTCGCCACGGCGGTCCATTCATCGACACCGGTCACGTGCAGTTCGTCATAGATCATGTCGACACCCCGATCACCTCACCGGATAACGATATCCGCTCCACTGAACAAAAGGTCGGCCGGTCGAGATCGGGCGGAGCGTGCCGACCCGACCAGTTGCGCGTGCGGCGCGCGGTTGTGCAGTTCACGCAGAAACACTTCCACCGCCAGCTGTGCCAATTGCTTTCCTGGACAGGTGTGCCTGCCGAATCCAAAGGTCAATGGCACCTTTCCGGCGCTGTCCATGGCCAGTGGATCAGCGAACGCCCGCGGATCACGATTGGCGGCACCGAACATTACCAGCACCGGCCCTCTCGGAAGCGCGGTTCCGCTTCGTAAAGTAGTGGGACGCACGATGTTTCGCTTCCAGCCAACCAACCCCGGATCGAGCTGCAGCACCTTGGCCGCGACGTCGGCGGTGCCCTTGACTTCGCCGAGCAGCTTCCACCACTGCCGATCCGGATCGCCGAGCAGTCGCTGCAGGCCCTGCTGGATGGTGCCGCTGACCGTGTGCACACCGGCCGCCAGCGAGTTCGCGACCACGGAGACCGCCACTCGCGGCGGAATACCGGCCGCGTGCAGATGCCCGGAAAAGCCCGCGGCGTGCTGGCGGCTGTGCGCCACCGCCAGTCCGCTGACGGTGAACAGTCGGCCGAGTGCACCGACCGCGTCGGCCAACTCGCGTCCGCGCATCCGCCGACCGAGCAGGCCCGACTGGGCACCGCTCCATTCCGCCACCGCGGGCCAAACTCGTTCGGGCAGACCGATGGTTTCGCCGATGACGCGGGTGGCGTAGACAATCGATGCGGCAGTCACGTCGAGCGGTTCGGATAGGTCCCCCGAGACCGGCAACGAGTGCCGGAAATGCTCGGCGAGCGCCTCGGCCCGCTCGGATCGCGTATCCGCGGGCACCGTGAAGTACCCGGTCGGTCCCGCCATAGTGGCCCATACTCGCCGATGCAAGACATCATCGGTCAGATCCGCCGTCGCCTTGGCGGGCAGCGGGAGCAAGTGCCGACAAAGATGGCCGACGGCACGCGGATTCGCGGCGATACGTCCGAAACCGACCAGCGGTCGCAGCGCGTGCGCATTCGAGATCTCGGGTGCCGTGGCTTCCAGCAGTTCGCGCACATCGGCGTAGCGCCATACCATATGCAGCCCGGAATCGTGGCGGTAACTGGGCTCGGGCCACGCATGCAGCCGCCGATACCCCTCGTCACGCTCCGAATAGGTCAGCTGGTTGGAAGTCAACTGTGCGAAGGGGAATTCCGCCGCCATTCCGCCTGCCTATCGGTCGAATACTGCGCGATGCAGCAAATATCCTGCCCGACAACTGAACCCACGTATTCGCGGCTGTCCCGAAAACATAACTTCTCTGCCTCGGAACATAATTGACGAGGCGTCCGTGACGTGGGCGACAAGTTCGTCGACCGCATGCGGCGCTCACCGTGGTCGCGGCCGGACGCAAGCCGCCGGGTAGCGCGGTCCGGTGGGACCGGCGCGGTGCTGCCCGATCGGCTTCCGGTCGCGATCGCGTGCCGAGGAATGGCGGATGGCGTAATCCTCGGCGAGCAGGGCGAGCAACCCGGCGCCGGCCAGCACGTCGCCCGATGCCGCCGCACCGGTCCCACGCGCGGCCAGTGCCGTGCACATACCGCAGGGGGCCAACTGCACGGCGGCGACGGGGAATATCCGCTGCACCGCCGCCACAATGCCGAATCCCGCACGCCATTCCAGGATTTCCGCGGGCGCGACCACCCCGGCGCGCATTCGTATTCGCCCGGCGGCGGCAATGCCGACCGCAGTGATCTCGTCGTCGCCCGCGACGTCCAGGAGCAGGTCCCGACAGCTCTGCCACACCCCGCGCGCCGGGATCTCGCGCCACACGAGGGTGCGGCCGTCGATGCCGACGACCCGATCGGCGGCGAATTCGGTGGGACGGAACACCAATGCCAGCGCGGTCACGGCGCCTCCCGGTTCGATCACAGGGTCACATGCGATATCCGGTCCAGTGTCATTGCCACCGAACCGCCTCCGGCTCGTATTCACGGACGCACAGTCTCCCAGCGTAAATTCTCTGCCCCGCAACGGAATTGCGTGCGCGCACCGCCCGGATCATCCCGCGATGGCACGGCGATCGAGGCACTCGACCAGCACCCCGCGACAGTCGAATCCGATTACCCGGCTGGGCAACTCAGCTCGATGGTGCCACCGACATACGCTCCTCACATCAGCTGGGGCAGCATGATGAGCGCGACGGTGAGCGCGAGGACGGACAGGATGATTCCCGTTACCGCCAGCCCCTTGGCGCGGCGTCGTCCGACACTGCCGACGATACCGAGGACGAGTCCGGCAATTGCGAACGGCAGACCGATCAACGGTCGCACGCCGGTCAGATCGATCGGCAGGAAGGGGAGCACACAACCGGCGATGCCGAGGATCACCGCCCCGACGGCAAGCCATGGTCCCTGCCGCCGATCGGTCGGCGGCGGGCCGCCTTGCCATCCGGGGTCGTTCGTATACACCCAGGGTTGTTGCTGCTGAGGAGGATTCGGCGACAGTGGTCCCGACGGCGGGATGGGCGCGGAGTATCCGGCGTTCGGACCGGGAGTCGCCGCGCCGGGATGCCACGCCGGGTTGGTCGGTTCCGGCGGCGGACGGTACGACATCGGTAATCCTCACTCACGAATTCTCCGAGAATGGCCTTCCATCGTTCGCGAGCCACGATAGCCGCATACCGGACGCTCGGCCCGACGCGAGTGTGCCCCCGCCGGTGACGGCTACACCCGACATCACGGGCAATCTGAAAATGGTTCCGTTCCAGGGCGGCGCAACATATATTCGAATACGCGTTCGAGGCATGGGCTCGACCGTTCGGTTTCGGCACCATCCGGCGCATCGGACATATCCTCGCAGCACGGATTCGAACGGCGGTACGACAGAGGGGCAATCGAGTATGGCAGTACAGGCGACCAAGCTGTTGCGCGATATCGAGCCGTTGACGGCCCCCGAGCGGCAGCATGCGATCGCGGCGGGGGCATTGCGATTGGCCGGCACGCCCGAGCTCGGTCAGATACTGGCCGACCTGGCTGAACGGGGATACTACGAGCGGGTCATCGCGATTCGCATGGCGGCGATCGTCGCCGAGCATGAGCATCTGCTGACCGAACTCGATTCGGGCGGGCCGGAATTCGGCACCCGAGCGGTCGTCGGGCTGGTGCGGACAGGCGTGGAGCCCGAGGTGCTGATCGAGCGACTGCCCCGGATGTCACAGCGGGTACGGCGCACCATGTATCGGGCCCTCGGCTACGGTCAGCGCTCCCGACTCGCCGATTCCCTGCTGCCGGAAGTTCGCCGCTGGTTCGGCGCTGCCGAAGCCGCTCGAGTACTGCCGAATTGCTCACCTCGGGTGGTCGCCAAATATTTGCCGGAGCTCGATTACGCGGTAGCGAACTGGGCCGCGTTGGGCCGCAGGCATATTGATGCGGTCCTCGATCATGTCGAGGGACGCGCGGCGGAAGCAGGCGAGTCGGGCTGGCCGAACCTGTGGCGATGGATTGCGGCCGGAGCCGTCCCGGCCGCCAAGCGCCACCCGAATCGGCTGCTTGCCCTCGCCGCTCAGGCAGTCCGGTACACCTCGATCTATGAACTGAGTTCGGCGGCCGGAGCACTCGCCCGGCACGACTCTGTCCGGGTCGTCGAGCTGATTCTGGATCCGACCGGGAACGGCACCGGCATGAGCGGAACCGCGCTGTGGCGGGCGCTGAGTGAACTCCCTGACGATCGGCTGGTGGCACTGGGCACGGTTTACTCCGGATGCCAGCGTGACCGGTTCCTGCACGCACTTCCGCTGGACCGGCGCGCCATTGTGGTTCGACAGATCTTCGCCCGCCCCGGTGTCGATCCCGACCTCGTCCCGATGACCGCACTCGATGCCCTGCCGCGCCAGGAACGTATGGCGCTCGCGCGGGAACTCCTGGACCGGTCCGGCGGATCCGATGAGCGCGCGGTCCGCGAACGGTTGACCGCACGTCTGCCCTGGGACCAGGCCGAACCGGTACTGGCCGAGGCGATTCGCCGCCCGAACTCGGACGAGCGCGCGCAGGCATACCCGCTGTTCATCACGGCGGCCGAGGGCACCCGCGATCCCATGATCGTCGGCGCCATGCTCGAATCCCTGCGCCGCCTGCGCAATGAACAGGACCCGGTGCGCTACACCGCACTCCAGGCGGTCAACCACCTTTCGCCGACGTTGTTGCGCGCCGAACATCTCACCGCCCTCGAACAACTCGGCACCGACGCACTGCAGGCACGCGACTGTTCCTATCCGACCAGGACGGCCATCTCCGGGCTGGCGCGAACACTGCTGCGTCGAGGCATCGAAATCGATGACCCATCGTTCACCGACTCCGCTCTGCGCCTGATCGAAAACCTGGCAGCCCACGCGATTTCCCCGGATCTGGCCGACTTGGACCGATCGCTGCCGCACGGCACGGAACAGCAAATTTTCGCGGCGCTACGCCGACGGATCGACAACGACGCCGCCCGCGACGAATGGCGCCTGACCCTCGATCTGGCCGATGGTCTGCATCGGCGCGCCTGGAAAATCCCTGCTCTGCAACAACTCCTGATACGCGCCTGCGGCGCACGCGACGATCAGGTGGTCCGGCGCGCGGTGCGATTGGCGCTGAGCAATCCGAGCACGCGCGACCAGACCCTCGCCACCCTGCTGAACCGGGACCGCTCGCTGATCACGATGGATATCGTGCAGCGGTTGATCGCCACCCGACGAACCGATCTGCTCGATTCGCTGCTCGGCTCCGCGACGCCCGGACGGTTCGCATCGCCGAAAGTGCGCCTGGTACCCGAGTTCTACTCCGGATTCGACCGGTGGACCCCACGGCAGGTCGAATCGTATGCCCGGCTGCTGATCGGTCATGCCGAGTCGAAGAAGTCGTCACAATACGAAAAGGTGCGGTCGGTTAGGATTCTGGGCCGGCTGCCGGGCAGCGCGGACCGGCTCGGGGAATACACCGATCACCCCGATATATCGATTGCCGAGGCGGCACTCACCGCCTTGGGGCGCAGCGACCAACCCGAAGCGGCGATCGCACTGCTCGCCCGCCACGTCGACACCGATCGCGCGCGCGTAGCAGTCAGCAGCATCGCGACCTGCACCAAAGGCCTTGGCCCCGATAAGGTCGCTAGTGCTGTCGCCTCACTCCTCCACTCCCCCAAGATCACCTCGCGCAAAGAAGGCGTCCGGCTGCTCGCCGAACTTCACACCCCCGATGCGATGGCAGCGATCCAATCGCTGTGGGCGCAACCGGATCAGCACCGCGATGTCCGCCGCGCCGTGGTCTTCGCCTGCCGCTGGCTGCTGGACACCGACGCGGCCTGGCGGATATTCGCCGATGCCGCAGCCGATCCCTCCGTCGCGGATGAAATCCTGAACCTGCGTCCAGAACTGCTACCGCTCGCACAGCGTTACCGCATGGCCGAGCTGATCCGGCAGATAGCGGGCGGCACCGACAGACAACTCGCCGCTCACGCAATTCCGGTACTGAACCGCTGGAGCCGGTGGAGTCCGCCCGATACCGCGATGATGTTGGCGCACCGGATCTGCGACCTCGACGAACTCGGTCTGTGGTTGCCCGCCGCGCAGGCGCTCGTCGCCGATATCGTGACCACCGTGAACGATTCGGCACTGATAACCGCAGTCGATCGGCTACTCGCAGCGAGTGATCACGTCATCCCCGGACGCGACCTACCTGCCGTACAGCGCCTGGTCGGGCTGGCCACCGCGCTCGGCGCGGCGGCCGAACGCTCCGATGCGGCCAGGTCCGCGGCGGGCGCGCTGGCCGATCGGTTGTCGACCGAGCCGTTCTGGCGTGCAGCGGCCAGCAATCTATATTTGGCCCAAATCCGCTGGGCAGAACGCGAACCGACCGCCCGGTTGATTCAACAGGCGAGTGCGGTCGCGGGTGGCGCGCTGGTCGATCATCCCGCGCAACGGCTGAAGGTGACCTTGCCGGGCGCACTGCGCACCGCGCGGCCGGAGACAATGCTCGCCATCGCGGGGGCCCTATCCGGTAGCGGCGAGTTGGCCGGCCTGCTTGCCATGGTGATGCTCATCCAGCAGTGCGGCAAGCACTTCGGCTGGTCGGCACCGTGGGTCGATCTGCTCGCCGCACTGCGCGCACACGAGATAGTCGATGTGCGGGCCGCGGCCGCAGCGGTCTGGATGGTCACCGAATGAGTTCGGGCACTGTCGAATTCACGGTAGTGGCGAATTCGAGGAGCGGCGACTTCGTGGCGGGCGTGCCGCGCCAGTCGACCACGCGGCACGCCGGGCGGGGCGCCCCGTTGCGCCCGCCGTCACTGTGCCGGCGACATTAGCATCCGGGGCGGGTCATTGGTCGGATGACGCGGACCCGGGACGTCGCCCCTCGAGCAGTACCCCTGTGGGGCAGTGTCACTATTGCGGACGAAGGTCGCCGTCGGGTCTTCACTGTTCAGGCAAACGGCGGCGGCCACCGGCCACGTCGGTTACCAGATCAGTGTAGCCGTCGACGAGTTCTGCCAAGTGGTACCAGTGTTTATGGGTATTGTCGCTGCGCGCACCATCGACATCGATCGCCGTGTTGGCGTCCACCCAACTGCGCGCCATTCGATCAACCACCGCACCGAGGCTCTCGGTATGTAGCGAGGCACCATTGCGATGCTGCGGGATCTCCTGCGCAATCCACTCATTGATATCGTCGATGAGTTCGCTACGACGGCAATCGATTTCGGCAACGAGGTTCATGTCTTGAACCTCGGCACGGCGTGCGTGCAGTTCGGCGAGAGCGTGTGCGGAACGCAGTAATTCACGATCTTGAAAACGTCGCCCCTGAAATGCGCACAATATCTGCGGAGCGGTCGGCAGCACCCCCACCGTCGGCGCGCTCATCGCCGTACCCCGAATTCACCCGACACCAACGCGCTTTGTACCAACATGATTGGCTCTCGATTCGGTTATCCCGGTCATCGGATCGGTTCTTCACAACTAGCGTAGCTGGATCATGCTCTTACAAATGCAAGAACGCAAGAGTGCGTTCTCATTGCTGCGGTAACAACCGGATCACCGCGCCGCGAACCCCACTGACAGCTGGTGACAACGACTTTCACGCTCGATACTCGATGGGAACTGAACCGGTGGCCAAGAGTTTGCCACATTCCGGCCCGGCGCGTGGGCGGTATGCGATCGGCCGCCCGCTGGGCTCGGCGTGCCGCGGTCCGCCGATCCCGTGTCGCCTACCCGGCGCCACGGCGACAGGGACGAATACCCCATATCCGGCCATCGCCGCGCGGATCTGCCGTGACGAGGGCATATCGCATCGAAAACTCCGAACTTCGTTGCTGCGAAAGGCGGTAGTCTCTGATCACACTGCGATTGCATATTCGCGGTGGTTGGCGGGCACTCACCACAACATGTACGCAAGAGTGCTAACCAGTGCGCAGGGCGAAAGGGTTGTCATGGCAGGCAAGCGCACAGTTCTCACCGCGGGTTTGCGGCGGCTCTCGGTGCTGCTGACCGAGATGCGCGATCATGCGGGGCTGAGCAAAGAGGATGTCAGCGGCAAGACCGGCATCAATATCACCACGCTGTACCGCATCGAGACGGCGCAGGCGCGGCCGCAGCGGCGCACGCTGATGGCGATGCTGGATCTCTACGACGTCACCGAACAGCAGCGCACCGACGCGCTCGAGCTGCTGTCGGACGCACTCAAGCCCGGTATGTCCCGCCCATACGAGGCGACGCTGACCGAGGTGCACGCGGCCTATATCAACTTCGAATCCGAGGCGCTCTCGGCCCGGCACTACCAAACCTCCTACATCCCAGGACTATTGCAGACCTCGGAGTACGCCGAGGCCGTCATCGACACCAATATGCCGAAGCTGGACGGTGCCACCGTGCAGCACAATGTGCGAGCGCGGATGGATCGTGCCATGCATCTCACCAAACCGGATCCGCTCGAGCTGTGGGTGGTGCTCGACGAGGCGGCGATCCGGCGCATGGTCGGCGGGCCCGATGTCATGAAGGCACAGCTGAAGCGACTGCTCGACGATTCGCAGATGAAAAACGTTATCCTGCAGATACTTCCGTTCAGCGCGGGGGTGCATCCCGGCATGGCCGGATCCTTCACGCTGCTGGACTTCAAGGATCCGGCCGATCCCGAGCTGGTGTATGTCGAGGGCATCGCCGGCGATCAACTGATCGAGGGGCATCCCCAGATCCGCCGCTTCGGCATCATTTTCGACCAACTGCGCGCCATGGCGCTCAGCCCGCGTGACTCCATGGCACTGATCGACAGGGCCACCATGGAGATGACCTGTTGACATCCTCTCCGCGGCTCGAGCCGGGGGATTCCAACTTTGAACATCGGTACCTCGACGATCTGTGTGCCCGTGTACCGGGCAGCGCTCCGCAACGCCAACTCCAGCCGATGCCACCCCATCGCGAGGATCGCCCGATTCAACCCGGCCTGCTGAGCGACCCACACCGCCGATATTCGCGTCGCTGTTCGAGCCGGGTAAGAAGACCGGACGATCCGCGTGTGGGATCTCTCGACAGGGCAGTGCGCGCGGGTGCTCGATCACCACGGCGACCTCGGTCCTACTCTGCGGGTCGGGGTCAGCGCTGACGGTGAGTTTGCCGTCGGCGCCACCGAATTCGAGGTGCGATTCTGGAGCCTGAGCAGCGGCAGCTGCGCGTGGGCGGCGAAGGCGATGCCACACCGGTTGTCAGGAGGCGGGAACGAGCTCGCGGTGGGTGGCAGGTTCACGTTCACCGCCTTCGGCGACTGCGCAATCCACATGTGGGACATGGAAACCGGGCGCAGGGTGCAATTTTTCGAGGGACATCCGACCGGTGTCGAGATCGTTCGCGCGAGCGCGGACGGCAGCGTTCTCGTATCGGCCGGTGTCGGGGACATCCGGGTGTGGCAGACAGCATCCGGGCGCGAGTGTCGCACGCTGACCGGTCACACCGGGGCAATCAATGACCTGAGTGTTGGTCTCGACGGCAGCGTGGCGATATCGGCGGGGACGGACGGGACGCTGCGTGTGTGGGACCTGACCCATGCGACCTGCCTGTACACCCTCGAAGGACATAGCCGGCCGGTGACGTCGGTCGTGCTGGGTTCCGACTGCCACACCGCGTTGTCCGCGAGTGCGGATCGCACCTTGCGTGCGTGGGAGCTGGACTGGGACTACGACTACGGTGGCGGCGCCGACCCGCGGGTGGGTGAATCCGCAGCTACGGATCTTCGCGAGCTCACCGACGCCCTCGCGGCCGTAGAGCCGTGGGTCCGGATGGCAGCGCGGTATTTTCACGCGCCGCATCTAATTGGTTGCCGAGAAGACTGTGCGGGTCCTCATCGAGGAACTCGACCGAGCTCGCGAGGAGACGCGGCCCACTGGCGACCTCACCGAGGAACTGCTCCGTCATCGAGACCTCGACCTGCTCTTCGCCCGGATCGAGGAACAGGCGGTAGAAGTGGTCCGCCGCACGAACCGCGCGCGCGCTTTGCCGCGGATCTTGGAGCACAAACATCCCGCAAGTGCCATCGAAGAGATAACCGCCCACGGTGTGCGCAGATTGAACCTGGACTATGCCTCGACCCGGCTGCCCGTCGTCCGGATCATCACCGCCCTGGAGCGCGGCGTCGCTTCCGTCATAGGGCTTGCGGGAGCCGTCGAACGCGCCCTTGACCCGACCGCTGCCTCGGATTTCACCTTGGATCGAAGTATCGCCCTGGCTCACGACCGTGCACACGCTCTCGAGCGCACCGTGGCCGCAATGATGCGCGCGCTCAACGACTTTGTGGGAGCGGATCTGCACGGCGCCGATCCGGCGCAAATCCCGCTGACCGGCGTCGTCTGGTCGAACACTACGCAATGGCCGCCGGACCGGTATCGGTCGATCGTGCGTGCCTCCGTCGAGATCCGCCCCGGCGTCTTCGTCATCCGGGTGTAACGCCATGCCTGCCGCTGTGACGTTGCCACTCGCTCGCTATCGCAAAACATGTTCGAACCCGGTCTCGTCGGGTCGCGAGACGATGCGCTGGCCTCGCGGCCTGAACCGAGGGTCTGCGCGCGCCAAGGTTTCTCTGATCAGCTCCGGCTGGCCCGCCGATAGCCGACCGCCGCGGGAATCGCGAAGACCACGAGCGCACCGAGACACCAGGCAAGGGTGGCCAAGAGTGGACCACGCACCGGACCGCCGAGTGACAGCCCGCGCATGGCATCAATGGCGTAGGACATCGGCTGATGCTGCACGATCGGCTTGGCCCATTTCGGGTACGCGACCAGCGGTACGAATCCGGAACTGAAGAACATCAGCAGTGACGAACCGAGCGAAACCGCCTCGACCAGAGCGGCTTTCGCACTGAATACGGCCACCGCCGTCACCATGGTGGAGAAGGCGATACCGAACAGCAGCGGCACCCCGAACAGCGCGATGCTCGCGACCATGCCCTGCTGGAATCGGAAGCCGAGTGCGACACCCACCGCGAACAACACCGCGGTGCACAACAGGATCCGGATCGCCTCGGCCAGGATCCGCGCGGCGAGTCCGGACGCGCGGTGCACCGGCAATACCCAGAAGCGGGCGAGCAGCCCCTCGTCGCGTTCGCGACCGAGGGTGATGGCACCGGCCACCGATCCGGACATCACGCCGACCAGCGCTACCATCGGCACCGAACCGTAGAGCGCACTCGCGCCGGAGAAGGCCGAAATCTGGCGTCCGAGCACGGTATTCAGCATCACCAGCAGCAGCGCGGGAAACAGCAGCGACTGCACGACGGTCAGCGGATCACGCCACCAGCGCACCAGCAACCGCTTGGTCTGGATCAGCGTCTGCGGGATAAGCAGCCGCCAGGTCTCGGTCCGACCGGAGACCTTGGGCAGTTCCTCGGTGCGAGTCAGTACCTCGGTCATGCCGACCTCCGGATCGAAACGTATACCGCCCCCACACCGAAGAGGATGGTCTGACCGAGCGTCCAGGCCATCGCGGGCCCGAAGATCGACCAGCCGACCACGCCTGCATTGCCCGATGGGTCACCGGCCAGCGCCCGCAGCCCGTATACGTAATGCGATACCGGTTGGTTGCGCGCGAAGCCCTGGATCCAGTGCGGGAATTGGTGGGCCGGGGCAAATCCGGTGGAGACCATGCCGAGGATCAGCTGCGGCAGGATGAGCGCCTGTGTGGTCGCCTCCGGACTCTTGGTCAGGCTGCCGAGCAGATCGGCGCCCAGGCACAGCGTCAGTCCGATCAGCAGCGCGAAACCGACGAAGCCCAGCGTGTCCCACCAGCTTCCATAGAAGCGGAAACCGATCACATAGCCGCATACCAGCGCCGCGGCCAAGGCGACCGCGGCCCGGTACATCCCGGCGGTGACGCGCGCCGCCAGCGGCACCGACGAGCCCATCGGCATCGATCCGAAGCGGATATTGAGCCCGTCCTTGGCGTCGGAGGCGGCCCGGAATGCCGCGGTGATCGCACAGAAGGCGATCGCCTGCATCACGATCATCGGCATGAGGAATTGGGCATAGCTGCTCAGGCCGTGCCCGTAGACGGTCATCACGAGGTTGAGCGGCACATAGAAGCCGACGGTGAAGACCACTGGCGCAAGCAGTGCGGTGATCAACTCACCATTGCGCCAGGACGGCCGGACCAGGCGGCTGGTCAGCGCCCACCATTGCGCCACCGTCGCCGTGCGCGGCGGCGGTGCGTCCACCAGCCGCTCGCTGCTCAGTCGGCGTAGCTCGCCGTCGCCCCGTTCCCGCTGGACGGTGCTCGAACCCGCGTCACCACCGCTGTTCATCTGCACGCTCCCATCCTGCGCGTCACCCGTGCCGTTCGGTCGGGAACGCGCTGGTCTCAGCATGTCGATACCGCATTGTCATTCTCGCTCGCTTTCGTCCCCCGCCGACCGAAAATCGGGCACGCCGCGGACCGGCGGACGACGGGTCGTCGTCCAATCTCGCCGCACCGACGATATTTCGATACCGCCCCCGAGTGTCGGCACTGTGACTCCGAGGGGTGATGAATCCCCACCAAGGTGTCCCCCTTTGCGTGAACTATGTAGTGTTGCTATAGGTTTCGCCGGATTGTCCGGTTCGCGAGGTGACTACCGCGCGTGGGGTGAGTAATGTATGCCCCGATGACCAGCATGGAAGCCCGGATCCGCGAAGCAGCGCGGACCGTGCCCCTCCCCAGTCCGTGGAATCTGTCCGCCTACCTCGCAAATATCGCCGCGCATCGCGGTCGTTCCATCTCGCTGCAGGCGGTCCCCGCGGCCGCGCTCGCGGATATCGGGTGTCGTGGCAGTGGACTCTGGGTGACACGCGGTCGCGACGACATCATCGTCTACGACGCGTCCGCCACCGGGCGCAATGCGGACCACATCATCCTGCACGAGATCGGCCACATGCTGTTCGGGCACGGCAAGCAGGACACGGCGGCGGGCGAGCCGATCACACCGTCGCTGGCCACACTGTTGCCATCCATCTCGCCGTCCTCCATCAGGCACGTACTCGGCCGCGAGTATTTCGGCGCCGACCGCGAACGGGAAGCGGAGGTATTCGCCGATATGACCATGGTCTACGCCACGCTGCCGCGCCGCCCAGCGCGTTCGTTCCGCCTGTTCGGGCGCGGGCGCTAGCCACCGGGTAGTCGGCGGGCGCCCTCGCGCAGATCGTCGATGAGATCCTGATAAATATCCGCCAGCTCGTTGAGCTGCACCCAAGCGTCATAGAAGACCGCTTCCGGCGCCGCGGACAGTGGCACGAAGGCCTGTGTGGTCAATCTGGCCAGCCGATCCACCAGCTGGCCGACGGTTTCGGAATGCAGCCGCGCTGCGGCGCACGGCACCGGCATCGCCAGCGTCACCCAGCGGTCGATCGACCGCGTCAGTTGGGCGCGCCGCCGATCCAGCTTGGCCATCTCGGATATCGGCGTTCGCTCACGAATTTCGTGTAGCTGCGCCAACTCCCCCGCGGCCTCCAGCATCGGATGATCGTCGTGCGGCAGCCCGCGGCAGGCGGCCAGCAACGTATCCCGGCCCGGAACTATCCGGCAATTTCCGACATCGCTCATCTCGGCCTCCTGCCGACGCCGGAGCCCGCAGCCGTCGGCCAACCGCCCGACCAGCAATGTCGTTGCCGCACGGCACGACCGCGCTCCTCGCCCTCGATTATCGACCCAGATCCCCGCCCACAACCAGAAACCGACGATATCAATTTGTTATAGACATGCACGCCAATGGCAAATCTTCAGTAACCAGAACTATGGTCCGACAGTCGATCGAGCGGGTGCGCGGAGTCACACCGAACCGTTCGACTAGGCGGGGATCTCCTCGGCCAGTCCGTCCGCGAGATAGTCCTGACCGCCGACGTAGAACGTGCGACCGGATTCGCTTGCCGCACTTGCGGCTTCGGCGACGACGGCGGCGAACTCCGTGACGGTCGGCAGTGTGCCGTGATCGCGGCGGGCCGAAACCGCCTCCGGATTACGGCGTTCCAGCAGGCGAACGATGATCGTGCCATCGATCATGTCGCCGGACACCACATTCAAACCGATGCCGCGTTCGGCCAGCTCCGGAATCATTGCGCGCAAGGCATCTTCGCCGGCACGCTTGCTGGCGGCGATCGGCTCATAGTCCGCCGGAACGGGTTTGCGGCCGTGGAAGTGGGCCTGATGGCTGGTCACGAAGACGATCCGGCCACCGGATGGCAGGTGCGGCAATACCTCTCGCACCAGACGGACCTGTGCGTCACGGTTCAATGCCATCGCATAGTCGGGCGCGGCATTGCGCTCGAGTCCGCCGGACGCGTTGAGCACCAGCACATCCAACCGCCCGAATTCAGCGACCACATCGGCGATCAGAGCCGCCGTGGCGTCGGCATCCGCGATATCCGCACCCGCGATCGACGCACTGCCACCGGCCGCCCCGATCTCATCGGCGATCGTCCGGGCACGCTTGCGCTTCTCCCGATAGTTGATGATCACATGATCACCGCCTGTCGCCAGCACCTTCGCCGTCTCGGCCCCTATCCCCCGCGACGCGCCGGTGATCAGCACAATTCGTCGTTCCGTCGAGTCGCCCACCATCTGCCTCTCGCTTGTGTTGATTGTTCGCTCGCTCATCCAACCCACAGCAACGCTTCTAATTTAGAATCACTATGGTAGTTCGAAATGAGAAGTGCAAATGGCGCCAAGCCGTCGCGCGGGCGAAACGACCCGGCGCACGCGCCCATGCTGGCCACCATGGAGCTCATCGGCCAACGCTGGATCCTGCGCGTCCTCTGGGAATTGGCACCCGGCCGCCTCGGCTTCCTCGAACTGCGCCGCCGCATGGGCAACTGCTCGTCGAGCATGCTCTCGACCCGCCTGCAACATCTCCAGAGCGCGGGGGTGATCACCAAGAACGCGGACAAGACCTACGAACTCACCCCCGCTGGCCACGAACTCACCACGGCCTTGCAACCACTGTGGAGCTGGTCCGAACGCTGGACCCCGCAAACCCCCGCGTCCGACTAGGACACACAACAAAGGCGGCCCCCGCACTGCCGGGAACCGCCTTCGTCTACGACCGGGTTACTTCAAGCGGAGCTTGCCGAAAAGGCCTTCCTTCTCGTCATCCGGGCCCGCGGTGAAGTACAGCGAGTCGGCGTCGCCGAGGCTCTCGCCATTGCCGAACATCAAGGCCCACAGACCTTCGATCTCGACCGGCTGTCCCTTCTCATCGCGCAGATAGTCGACGAACTTGCCGGTGGCGTCGTCATAAGCGAGCACATGGCCGAGACCGCCGAAATTGCCGACCAGCAGCTTGCCGCTCAGCGGACCGAAGTTCGCGGGAGCCACCGTGACGCCCCACGGCGCATTCAGGCGACCGCCGTCGTCGAGGATACGCACGAGCTTGCCGTTGCCGTCGAACTCCGCGACCTTGCCCTTGGCCGGCTTGCCGTTGGCGTCCTTCTCCTGGTCCTTGTCCAGTGAATCCTCTTCGGCCTTGTCGAACTTGGACGCGTCCTGCTCATCCGGCTTGGTATCGGCGTAGGAGACGAATACGCGGTTGCCGATGGTGGTCACATTGAACGGCGCGGGATCGCCGGGCTTGGCCGTCTTGCCCTTATCGGGTGCGGCCGCGTCGATCTGGTCGCCGGTGGCGAAGGGGTTGGCGAAGCCGACGGTCGGGATCAGCTGCCAGTCCTTGTCGAAGGTGCGGATCTGCGGGCTCTCGCCGAAGTCGGCGGCGAGCAGCTTGTCACCGGACGGGGCGAGCGCGATGCCGAAGAACGCCATGCCCTGGGACTCACCGTCGAAGACCAGATTCGCGGGACCGTCGTGCCGGATGATCGCGCCCTCGGGACCCTGCTCGGTCCAGGCCGAAATCTTGCCGGAGTCGGTGGCGAAGATGAACCGCGACGATCCGGTCAGCGGCACCGGCGCACCGTCGACGTCCACCGGCTGGTCACGCACGACGAACAGATCGGAGGTGATGGGAGCGCCATTGAAGACGACACCGGTGGTCTTGCCGATGCTCTTATCCGAGGTGTCGGCATCCGCGCCGGGAATGGTGACGATCTTCAGCGGATCCTGGAACAGTTTCTGCACCTTGGGATCCGCGGACGCGCCGACATCGCCGACGAACTGGAAGGACTTACCACCCGCGCCGACCCAGAAATGCCCGCCCGCGCCCTTGGGGCGATCGGCGAGCCCCCACGCGTTCACCATGTCCGGAAAGGTGTACTGCGCTTTGAATTCGGCATTGTTGGCGGCGAGGTTGGTCTGCGCGTAGTGGTTGCCGTCGAGGGCAGGTACTTCATCGTTCGACGACTTCGAATCCGAGCATGCCGCGGCCACAACCAGGGCAGCACCGAGCACCGACGCGCGCAGCAGACCATTGCGGGTCCGCGACCGCCAGGCACCGTTGCGGCGCGATTCACTAAGGCGTGCGTTCAACTTTTCGTCCTTTCCAGCCACTCGCAACCCTCATTCGGCGATTAGGCGATGCTAACCTTAGCTTGGAAGAATTTCGACCGTACGGGAACACCTCGAATCCGACAGGTTTAAGCTGTCGCGCGTGGTCGCCCCCCAACCTGCTGTCGCTCCCCATCCCGATATCGCTCCGCTCGCACCCTTGCTGGGCACATGGCGCGGACCCGGGCACGGTGAATACCCGACCATCGAGTCATTCGACTACGTCGAGGAAATCAAGTTCGGCCACCTCGGCCGTCCGTTCCTCACCTACCGCCAGCGCACCCGCGCCGCCGACGGCAGCCGGCCGATGCACGCCGAAACCGGTTATCTGCGTTGCCCGCGGCCGGATCACGTCGAGTTGATCCTCGCCCACCCGACCGGCATCACCGAGATCTGTGAGGGCAGCCTCACCATTGTCGATGGCGAACTGCATATGGAGTTCGAATCGACCAGCATCGGCCGCAGCAGCACCGCGAAACTGGTGACCGCGCTCGGCCGTTCGATGGTATTGACCGGCGACACCATCGAATACTCGCTGCGCATGGCCGCGGTCGGCGAACCGCTGACCCACCACCTCGCGGCGACCCTGCACCGCGCCTGACCGAGTCGCACCGGTCGCGTCGACACGCACGCTCAACCACATGCAGGTGTCGCCGGCGCACTGACGCTCACCTCAGGTCAGCCACGCGTCGGGTCCGGGCGCCACGGCACATAGATCCGTCCTGCGGCCTCGGCGGCAGCCTCGGCCGAGTGGAGCTGATATGGGGTGATACCGCCTGCTTCCCAAGCCCCCACCGAACCTGCCGCGACGGCTTCCGGTGACTTCGCGGTCAACCCGATCTCATTGCGCACCACCGCGATCGGCCGATCGGCCAGCGTAAACCAGTCCAGGTCCAGGAAATCGTGGCTGCCATAGGTGAGCGCCCCGCGGCGCATGGCATCGCCAAGGCGGGTCGCCATGCCCGCGGTGCTCAAATGTCCTTCGTTGGCTTCGAACAATCCGGCTCCCGCATGGAGGTAGCCGGTTTCGAAGAGCGAAATCACCATGGCGAGCAGGCTGAACGCGCGCGGGTCATCGTTGGCCCGCGCCATGAAGGCGAATACCTCGATCTCGTTCTCCAGCGTCGTGCCGTATCCGGCGAGCACATGCACCCAGTCGTGCTGGGCGAGCAGCGGCGGCGCCGAACCCGGTAGGCCGGGCGTGACGAAACCACGGTCGGCATAGAAATCGGCGACGCCGCGCCCGAGTGTGCCGACGGGCAATTCGCGCAGGGTGGCCCAGTGCGCGGCCAAGTCCGGATCATCGCTGACCTGCCCCCAGGACGAATCCAGACTTTCGGTGTGCAGTGCGGTCAACCGGCTCGGATCCAGCCCGCCGAGGTAGCCGTTGCGGTCGAAGTCGACAGCGGCCAGTTCGATCGCACCTTCGGCGTACTTCTGCGCCACCGCGATCATGTCGTCGTCGACCTCGAGCGCGTCGGCGAACTCCCGCAGTTTCGCCGCGACGGCAGGTGGCAATGGCCGCACCACCAGCGCGGACAGCAGCATCGTCTGCACGATTCGTTCCCGGAAGATCCGGTTGCGCCTGGCCAGCCCGACCGCGAAGGTTTCGGCATCGGTATGCGGCAGCGTCTCCAGTTCGACCCGATGTCCGGTCATCGACAGGAACAGTGACGGAATCAGCAACTGCTGCAGCGGGGTCAGCCCGTCCGCACCGGACGCCGCGGCGACCACACCGCTCGCCAGCAGCGCCACTTCGGCCGCATCCGGTGGGGTCAGCAGTACTTCGTCCATCCGGTCAACTCCAACAAGATCGCCGACGAGGTCCACCACGGCGGTGGACGATCCCATTATCGAGCCGAATTCGGCACGGCGCGTGGTCGTTTCGCCGACGGCGTATTCGCGGCCGGACATTACCGGCACAGTGTGCCATCGGTGCGTATGCTGAATTCCATCGCGTGACGCTTCCGTCGGCGAAACAGTCGTGGGGCAGCGGCGGCCCGGAAGCGGATTGCGTTCGGAGGGAATCCGGTGGGCTCCGCGGGCTCGAATCGACCAGCGCTCGATCTTCGAGTGCTCGGACCGGTGCGCCTGCTGGTCGACGATCGAGCGGTACCGTTGCCCGGCACCAAACTCCGGGCGCTGCTCGCCATGCTCGTCATCAACCGCCGCAACGCCGTCGCGAAAACCACACTGGCGAACAGCATCTGGGACGACGAGATGCCGAATCGCTCAGTCGACGGTCTCTACGCCTACGTCTCGAATCTGCGCACCGTGTTACGTTCGGCCGGAGTCGACGACCGGGCCATCCTGCGCACCGTGCACGCCGGATACCTCCTCGATATCGGCGAGGACCAATGCGATGTCGGCCGCTTCGAGCGGGCCAGGACCCAGGGTTCGCTGGCCTTCACCACCGGCGATCTGGAAACCGCGGCCGAATGCTTCGCCGACGCGCTCGCGCAGTGGAGCGGTGAGGCGGTCGCCGGATTGCGCGGCCTGCGCTTCGCCGACAATTTCGCCACCGATATGGACGAGCGCCGGTTGAATGCCATCGCCGATCGCCTGGACGCGGATATCGCGTGCGGGCGCGAGGGCGCAGTTCTCGGCGAACTGACCGCATTGACCGCCGAACATGGCGTGAACGAGCGCCTCTGGCGGCTGTTCATTTCCGCGCTCTACCGCGCGGGCCGCCAGGCCGACGCACTGGCCGCCTGTCTGCGCATCCGCCGCAACCTGGCCGACCAGCAGGGCATCGACCCGGATCCGCGCACCCTGGCGTTGGAGGAGGCGATCCGCAGCCAGCAGGCGTTGCCGACGGTCTCCTCCCCCGGCGCGACCAAGCGGGATCTGCCCGATGTGCTGCGGCAGGCCTGGCTGCGAGTCGGCGACGGTGAGGCGATCGCCATACCGGCGACCGGACTGCGGATCGGCCGCGAATGGGATAACGACATCGTGCTCGACGACGTCCGCGTCAGCCGCAAACACGCACGCATCGTGCCGCGCGACAACCGGATCTTCATCCGGGATCGGGATTCGGCCAACGGCGTGTACGTCAACGGTGTGCCGATCGGTGCCGATACCGCACTCGCGGACGGTGATGTCATCCGAATCGGTTCCACCACACTGCGTTATGAGATGCCAGATCGCGGCACCCCGCCGGAGACCACCGGTCGCACCGGTTCCAGGCGGGTTCAGTAGCCCGCGGGCAGGGCGGCGAGCATATCGCGCGTCACCGCGACGGCATTATCCGAACTGCCGCCCTTGACCAGCAATGTCGCGAAGGCCAGATCGCCGCGATAGCCGACGAACCACGAATGCGAGCCACCATCGACCTCGGCCTCCCCGGTCTTGCCGTACACCTCGCCCTGGTCGGCAATGCGTTCGGCGGTACCGCCGGTCACCACTTTGCGCATCATCAGGCGCAAACCATCGATCACCTCCGAACCGATGGCCGGACGGTCACCCTTGATCTCGGTGGTCCGTCCGGCGATCAGATACAGCACCGGCACCGACCCGTGCGCGACGGTCGCGGCGAGCACGGCCATGCCGAACGGACTCACCACCACCCTGCCCTGTCCGATACCGTCCTCGGTGCGCTGGATCATATCGTCGGCCGGTGGTACCGAACCCGATTCGGTCGGCAGGCCGGGAACCGTATAGGCCTGCCCCACACCGAGTTTCGCGGCGGTATCGTGCAGTGCGTCACTCGGCAGGGCACTGGCCAACTTCGCGAACGCGGTATTGCAGGATCGCTCGTAGGCGGTGGCCATCGGTACATCACCGAGTTGGAAGAGGTTGTAGTTCGGAATTGTTCGCTCCCCGATGACAATTCGGCTCGGACACGGCAAAACCGTTTCGGGAGTCGCCTTTCCGAGTGCCATGGCGGCGGCCGCCGTCACCGTCTTGAAGACCGAACCCGGCGGGTACTGGCCGATGGTGGCCACCGGACCGTCACGGTCGGCCGCCTTGTTCTGTGCGACAGCGAGAATCGCGCCGGTCGACGGCCGCAGCACCACCATCATGGTCTGCTCCGCGCGGCCGCCGACGGCACGCTGTGCGGAGTTCTGCACATTGCGGTCGATGCTGAGCGAGAACGACGGGGCAGGTTGTGCGGGCACCTCGGTGAGTACGTCGGTATCGGCGCCGTTGGCGTTCATGGTGACAACGCTCCAGCCCGCCTTGCCGTCCACCTCGGCGATCACCGTCTTGCGCACCTGCGCGAGCAGATCAGGCGCGAAATCGCGGTCGGTGGGGACCATATCCCACTGCTGGGTCAGCGTTACCCCGGGCAGACCGATGAGATCGGCACTGACCTGGCCGAATTCGTACTCGCTCAGTAGCGCGACGGTGTACTCGCCCTTGGCGGCGTATGCCGCGCTCAGGATCGCCTCGGGGGTGAGCCGGTCATCGAAGCGGTTCAGCGCTGCCGCCAACGAGGTCGCCGTATAACCCGGATCCGGTGCGGAGGTCACGGCGAACGCGACCCGAGATACCTTGCCCGGCACCAGCACATCACTGCCGGACTGCTCGTTCACGCTGGCTCGGGGAGCGGGGTTCGCGCGCAGTGCCATGGTCTGGGTGGCGCCGAGTTTGGGGTGGATATCGGAGGAGGTCCAGCGCACCATCCAGCGGCCGTCACTGCGGCCCATCTGCAATTGGCCGGTGTACTTCCAGATCCGGTCCTTGGGCAGGCGCCACTCGTAGGTGTAGTCGACGGTCGCGGTATCGCCGGTGACCCTGGCCGCGCCGGTATGCGCGGCCAACTTCTCGGCCTGCAACTCGTCCCATGCGGAACGCAGTGCGGCGGTTGCCTTCTCGGGTTGACTGGTCAGTTCGGCCGCGGCCGCGATGTCGTGGCCGGCGAAGGCGGCGAGGAAGGCATCGGCCGCGGGCACCGGTCCCTGCGGACTGGCCGAGCAGCCGGATCCCGCCGCCGCGAACGCCGCGACGGCCAGCGTAATGAGCATGCGAGTCGACATCGGGACAGATCGTATAGCCATCGGCGAGCAAACGGCTGTGGCACACCGATGTTCGGCGCCGCGTTCAGTCGAGCAGGACGGTGGCGAAGGTGGCGATCTGCCGGAATCCGACCCGGCTGTAGGCCCGGCGGGCGATGTTGTTGTAGTCGTTCACGTAGAGGCTGGCGGTGCGCCCGGATGCCACCACCGCATTCGCCACGGCAGCCGTACCTCGGGTGCCCAAACCCTTGCCGCGACGTTCGGGATGTACCCAAACGCCCTGGATCTGCCCGGTACGCCGGGACAGCGATCCGACCTCGGCCTTGAACACCACCGCGCCGTCCTCGAAACGTGCCCAGGCGCGGCCGGATTCGATCAGACTCTGAATCCGGCGCCGATAGCCGCGACCGCCGTCACCCGCGCGCGGGTCGACCCCGACCTCCTCGATGAACATGGCGATCGCCGCGGTGAGATAGCGCTCCAACTCGTCCGGCCGTACTCGGCGGACCTGCGCATCGGCGGTGGCCAGCGCGGGCTGGCCGAGGGCGAGCAGCGGCTGTGCCCGGCGTAGCTCCCGTTCCGGTCCCCAATGCGCGGACAACATCTCCCACAGTGGCAGCGTCAATTCCTGACGCCCGACCACCGACGAACACACCCGCGGCCACCGGAGCGCCCGCGTGGCGAAGGCGCGCAACGCGTCCTCATCGCCACGCAGGGGCACCAGATTCGCGCCGGAGAAGCACAGCGATTCGGCTGGACCGCCCCGGCTCCACAGTTCACCGTGGCCGACGCCGGTATCCAAGCCGAATTCCTGTAACCGCGCCGCGACCATGCACGAGGCGATCGGATCGCTGTCCAGCACCCGTAGCACCTGTGCCAGATCCCGATTCGCGAGCTGACGCGCGGGGGCATCCTTGGCCCGTCGCGCCGGCTCCAGCAGACTCCGCACATCGACAGCCTGCCACGAATCGCTCGACCGCGGTACGGCTACTCCGGAACCCACGATCACTTGCGGATCGCTCGAAGGGGTCAGCCGACCGTGACCACAGGTTCGCCGGCGCCGACCGTCTCGCCCATCTCCTCGGCGATGCGCATGGCCTCTTCGATCAAGGTCTCCACGATCTGCGCCTCCGGCACGGTCTTGATGACCTGGCCCTTGACGAAGATCTGGCCCTTGCCATTGCCCGAGGCCACACCGAGGTCGGCTTCCCGTGCCTCACCCGGACCGTTCACCACGCAGCCCATCACGGCCACCCGCAGCGGCACCTCCATGCCCTCCAGACCGGCGCTCACCGCATTGGCCAGGGTGTACACATCGACCTGGGCGCGACCGCAAGACGGGCAGGAGACGATCTCGAGTTTGCGCGGGCGCAGGTTCAGCGACTGCAGGATCTGCCCGCCGACCTTGACCTCCTCGGCCGGCGGCGCGGACAGCGACACCCGAATCGTGTCGCCGATGCCCTCGGACAGCAGCGCGCCGAAGGCGACGGCGGATTTGATCGTGCCCTGGAACGCGGGACCGGCCTCGGTCACACCGAGATGCAGCGGGTAATCGGACTGGGCGGCCAATTGGCGATAGGCCTCGACCATGACCACCGGATCGTTGTGCTTGACCGAGATCTTGATATCGCCGAAGCCGTGCTCCTCGAACAGGCTCGCCTCCCACAGCGCCGACTCCACCAGCGCCTCCGGGGTCGCCTTGCCGTACTTCTCCAACATCCGCTTATCCAGCGAACCGGCGTTCACGCCGATGCGAATCGGAATGCCCGCAGCGCCCGCGGCCTTGGCCACCTCGCCGACCCGGCCGTCGAATTCCTTGATATTGCCCGGGTTCACGCGCACCGCGGCACAGCCCGCATCGATGGCGGCGAAGATATAGCGCGGCTGGAAATGGATATCCGCGATCACCGGGATCTGGCTCTTGCGCGCGATGGTCGCCAGTGCGTCGGCGTCCTCCTGGCGCGGGCAGGCAACGCGCACGATATCGCAGCCCGAGGCCGTCAGTTCGGCGATCTGCTGCAGGGTGGCGTTGACGTCGTGGGTCTTGGTGGTGGTCATCGACTGCACGGAAATCGGGTGATCGCTGCCGACGCCCACATTGCCCACCGTCAATTGGCGGGTCTTGCGGCGAGGCGCGAGAACGGCCGCGCGTGCGGTCGGCATCCCCAATCCGATTGTGCTGGTCACTTTCGGCTGCCTACTTTCGTGCGTACTTTTTCGGGCCGTTCGCCTACCGAGCTTAGCCGCGTACTGCGGCTGCCCACCCTGTGACAGCCATGACATGAGCCATGACACACAGCTGTCCCGAAATGCCAGCAATCCGGCATTCGCGGCAGTTATCGCGGCACAACCGCGACAGGTTAGCGCGTCAGCGGAACAACTGGATCGGGTTCACGATGTCGGCGACCAGCGTGAGCACCATATACGCACCGCCGACACCACTGCGACGTAGGTCACCGGAAGCAGTTTCAGATAGTCGACCGGACCGCTCGGCGCCAGCCCCTTCCAGGCACGAACGGTATCGCGGATCTTCTCGTAGCGCACCACCGCGATATGCCCGCCGTCCAGCAGGGCAAGGGCCTGAATCGCGCCGACCGGCTCCAGCCGTACCCGATGGATATACCGACCGGCTCCAGCTTCGCTGCGCACAGCCCGTGCTAACCATGACCCGAGCGGCCTGACGTCACCGCGCAACCCTCAGAAAAGTCGGATCGGGTTCACGATATCCGCGGCGATCGTCAACAGCATGTACGCACCACCTATCACCACAACGACATAGGTGACTGGCAGTAGCTTCAGATAGTCGACCGGCGCGCCCGGCGCCAGCCCCTTCCAGCCACGAATCGTGTTTCGCGCCTTCTCGTACAGCACCACGGCGATATGCCCACCGTCCAGCGGCAACAGTGGTAGCAGGTTGAATGCGCCGAGGAAGAAATTCAGACTGGCCAGCACCAAAATGAAGACGTTCCACAAGCCGCGCTCCGCGGTCTCGCCGCCGATCTTGCTGGCACCATACACGCTGACCGGTGTCTCCGGATCGCGCTCACCGCCGGTTACCGCGGTCCACAGCGCGGAGACCTTTTGCGGCATCTGAGCCAGCGATACGAAGGTACGAGTGAACACCTGCCCGGTATATGCACCGGCCGCCGGGATCGCGGCCAGCACGTTGTACTGCAGCGGCTCGTAGTACTCCGAGCCGACGCCGACCGCGCTGACCTCCCTGCCCGGTCCATTCTTCTCCGCGTAGCGGGTGACGCGCTGCGGGGTGACCTCGATCGTCTCGGTCTTGCCGTCGCGTTCGATGGTGTAGCTGAAGGTGCCGGTCTGTTTCTGGGTTTCGGCGGTGAACTGTTGCCAGGTGTCCACCTTCACGCCGTTGACCTTCTTGACCACGTCACCGCGCTGCAGTCCGGCCCGCTGCGCCGGCCCGGTGCCGTCACAGCTCACCATCGACTGGTCCGGATTCTGCTGCGGCACACAGCTCATCGCACCGATGGTGGTAGCGGGCGGCTGGTCCAAGCGCGGCAGGCCCCAACCGACCGCGAGCACGACCAGCAGCAGGAAGCCGAGCACGAAGTTCATCGCGATCCCGCCGAACATCACGACCAGGCGCTTCCAGGTGGCCTGGCGGTACATGGCGCGGTCGAGATCCTCGGGTGCCAGTTCGTCCAATGCGGTCATGCCCGCGATATCGCAGAAGCCGCCGAGCGGCAGCGCCTTGAGGCCGTATTCGGTTTCACCGCGGCGGAACGAGAAAATCTTGGGACCGAAGCCGATGAAATAGCGCCGCACCTTCATGCCGGTGGACTGGGCGGCCCACATATGCCCGCATTCGTGCAGCGCGATCGATATCGTGATGCCGAGGGCGAACAGTACGAACCCCAACGCGAACACCATTTGCTGTACAGCCCTCCTGCGTTGCGCAGCTCGCCTCAAATGAAGTGCGGCCGCCCGCAGCGGCCGCGACTACCCGCGGACGCACACTCGTTCCGCACCGCGAGCACCCCGACCACAGTAACCGGACGCCGAGCAACCTTCGCTGCCAAGTCTGCCAGGCCACCATCCAGCGGCGCGTCCGATCGCATCGACGCTCGTTCGGTGCGGACGATCCGCCTGCGCACACATGCCACGCAAACCGCCGGTTAGGGCGCGCAATGCGGCTCATCAGGACGATGGATCACCGATCGACGAGCGCGCGGGCGTAGTCGCGCGCCCAGGTGTCGGCCGCCAGCACGTCCTGGAGTGTCTCGGGCTCGGCCCGCCACTGATCGGCGGCCTCGACGGCGCGGGCGACGGTCCGCACGATATCCGGGAAGCGAATGATCCCGTCCAGGAAGGCTTGCACCGCAATCTCATTCGCCGCGTTGTAGACCGCGGTGACGCTGCCGCCCGCCGTGCCCGCCTGCCTGGCCAGCTCGACCGCGGGGAATACCGCATTGTCGACCGGCTCGAATTCCCAGGTCGACGCCGTGCTGAAATCGCAGGCCGTGGCCGCGCCCGGCACGCGATCGGGCCAGCCGAGAGCCAATGCGATCGGCAGCTTCATATCGGGCGGACTGGCCTGGGCCAGTGTGGAGCCGTCTGTGAAGGTGACCATGGAATGCACGATCGACTGCGGATGCACCGTGACATCGATGCGGTCGTAGGGCACCCCGAACAGCAGATGTGTCTCGATCAGTTCGAGGCCCTTGTTCACCAGCGATGCCGAATTCAGGGTATTCATCAACCCCATCGACCAGGTCGGATGCGCCTTCGCCTCGGACGGATTCACCGACTCCAGCATTTCGGTGGTCCAGCCGCGGAACGGGCCGCCCGATGCGGTCAACACCAGCCGGTCCACCTCGTCGGCTCGGCCGCCGCGCAGGCACTGGGCAAGCGCGGAATGTTCGGAATCGACCGGCACGATCTGGCCGGGTGCGGCGGCACGGGTCACCAAGGAGCCGCCCGCGACCAGGGATTCCTTATTCGCCAGCGCCAGCCGGGTGCCCGATTGCAGGGTGGCCAGGGTCGGCTCCAGGCCGAGCGAGCCGACCAATGCGTTGAGTACGACATCCGCCTCGGTGCGGCGCACCAGTTCGGTGACCGCGCCGGGACCGCTCAGTGTCAGGTCGAGTCGCGTTCCAGCGGCCGGATCGGCGACCGCGACATTGCTGGTCCCGGTGGCCGCCATCTGCGCCGCGAGCAGCTCGGTATTGCCGCCGCGCGCGGCCAGGCCGACCACCTCGAACTTGTCGGGATTGGCGGCAATCACCTCGAGCGCCTGGGTACCGATGGAACCGGTGCTGCCGAGCAGAAGGACTCTCACAATGTCGGACACGGCCCCATTGTGGCAGCGGGGCTGGCGACGCGTCCGAGGGCGGTAGCCCGCGTAACCACGTAGGACACCGCTTGCACCGCCGATCGACACAGCCCTGTTCGCTACGACGAGCGGTCGTATGCCACGATATCGGCAGCAACGCCTACACCGAGCTAAGGAGCGATCGTGGCCGCCACGGAACTCGAACCCACCAGTGACCGCGCAATCGTCACCCATGTGGATACCGCCGAGGTTCCGTCCGCCGAATGGGGCTGGAGCGGGGAATCGCGCCGCACCTTCCGCACCGCGGGCTGGATCGTCTGCATCATCCTGGTGGCCATGACGATCGGCAACCACAAGGGCCATATCGAGGACGTGTTCCTTGTCGGCTTCGCCGCCGTGATCGCGGGCGTCATGATCCGCGACTCGATTCTGCGCCGCAAGCCACGGTAGTCCACGCCGAAAGGCATTGACTCGGTTGCGAATTCGCCCGCCTAACGCCCTCGGCGCTTGGCGGGCTTTTTCTTGGCTCCGGTGCTCTTGACGCCGCTCTTCCCCGTACCCCGAGTGGAGCGCTTCGCGGTGGTCTTCTTCGGCTCGGTCTTCTTGCGCTGAGCCTGGGTGCGCGAACTGCGTTCCGAGCGGCCGCGCACGATGCCGACGAACTCCTCGATCAGCTCGGTGGTCTGTGCCGCGGGCCAGGCCAGTGCGATTTCCGTATCCGGGACGCCCATCATCGTCCGATAGACGAGGTCGCGGCGGGCGTGCAGACGGGCAATCGAATGCGGAACGATGGCGACACCGACCCCGGCCGCGACCAATTCGATGGTGCTCGCGATCGCATCGATATCACCCGAGTCCTGAATCCGTTCACCCTCCAGATCGCCCATGCCCACCTGTTCGAACAGCGACAGGGTGTGGTCCTTGGGCAGCACGACGACAGGCAATTCGCGGTAGAGCGGAATCGCGCTGAGACCCGCACGGTCGATGGGTAGGCGAACGAAGCAGGCGTCGACGCGACCCTCACGTAGCGCCGCGAGTTGTTCGGCCATCGGAATCGGGATCACCTCCAGCGACGTGTCCGGAAACCGCTCACCCCAGATCCGCACCCACTTGGACACCGTGACGCCCGGTACGAAGCCGACCCGCAGTGCGACATCCTCCGCGGCCACGGGCTCGGGCTCGTCGGCGTGCGCGATGATATCCCTGGCAGCGCGCAGCAACTGCTGTCCGGCCTCGGTCAGCTGGGTCGGCTGCGCCCCGGGCACGAAGAGTTCGGTCCCGAGTTCGCGCTCCAAGTCGATCACCGTATGACTCAACTTCTGCCGAGAGATGTGCAGCGATTTCGCCGCGCGGGCGAAATGCAGTTCCTCGGCAACCGCGACGAACCAGCGCAGGCGGGTCACGTCGATGGACTCGGGGTTCATTCGTACGAGGGTATTGCCATCCGGGTCGGGGATCCGCGAGGCGGGTGGTCTGGAGCCGTGCGATGGCCGGATATTCTGTACCGGTGAGCCCGGATAAGAAACCGCAGACCATGAAGCCGCTGACCGCGGCGAACAAGCTCGGCATCTACCTTCCGGCGACGCCCGAGGAATTCCGCAACTCCCCGATCTCCCGCGCCGACCTCGAACAACTGCGCACCGATCCCCCGGCCTGGCTGACCGAGCTGCGCAAGACGGGCCCCTTCCCCCGCGATATCGTCGCCCGCAAACTCGGAGTTTCCAATACCGGCCTGGCCCGCGCCGAAGTCTCCGACGCGATGAATGCCGAGGAGATCGCCGCGCTGCTCGCCGACCCGCCCGAATGGCTGATTCGCGAGCGCGAGAACTACGCCGCAGTGCGGAAGGACGACGAGCGCATCAAAGCCCGACAGGCCGAACGCCGCGCCGCGTCCAACCGCCCCGCGAAGAACCGCCCCTAGCGCAACAGCCGCACCCATTTCGGGGTGCGGCTGTCTTTCGGGGTGATGGAAGCGGTTATGCCGCACCGGGTTTCGTGGTGACCAGTTGGCAAGTCCCGTCGGTGCACGAACGCCGCCATCGGCCACGCGAGAGGGTCTGGAGCAAGCCGATCGTCCAGCAGGTGGGGCAGCCGCGCAGTGCGACCAGGCCGACCGGCAGGAGCAGCAGGCTTATCGCGCCCACCACCGGCAGCAATGCGAATGAACCGATTGCGGCGCCGAATCCGATTGCGCCACGGGCCAAATGGCGCGATAACGACGCACTCGCGAAATCATTACGCATTACCGACCTCCAGACGCTGCTGCACCGCCACACGCGCCCGATGCAGTCGTGATTTCATCGCCGCGGTGCTCAGTCCGAGCAGATCCGCGACCATTCGACCGCTGTACCCCTGCACATCCCGCATGATCAGCACTCGCCGCTGATCGCCGGGCAGTGCCGCGATCGCCGCGGCCACCCGCTCGGCCTCCCAGCGATTGATCGCCTCCTCTTCCGCCGATGCGATGGCCGAGTCGGGAATCGGTTCGGCCCGACGCGCGCGCAACCGCAATTGCCGCAGACACTCGTTGCGCACGATCCGAAACATCCACGAGGCCAACGCACCCGAAGCCCGCAGCGTCCCGATCTTGCGATACAGAATGATCAACGCCTCCTGCGCCGCGTCCTCGGCATCCTCCGGCGTCGCGCACAGCGAGTAGGCGAACCGCCGCACATGCGGATGCGATCCGGATACCAGCGTGGTGATCGATTCGATATCGCCCTCCCGAGCCGCGGCGACGAGATGTTCGTCGGGCCAGCACCCCTCGGTCACCGCGACCGGCTCCGCCGCCGCAGCACGGTGATGCTGCACGCACAAATGAGCAGCGCCCCAACGACAATCGCGGCAATGATCACGACAAACCTCCCGATCTCGTGCCGGCCGTGTTGCCGACACAAGTATGAGAGGTGTAAACCCGCACAAAGGATTCACCGCAATCGAACGGCGCGGCTCGATCGAGGCGGACAAATGACCAGACGTTGTTACGATTTGTCGAAGAACATCAAGGAGGTGCGGTGGCTGAGGCCGATCGGGCACCGGCGGGCGTCGATCCATCCAAGCCGAACGCAGCTCGGGTGTACAACTACCTGCTCGGCGGTAAAGACAACTACACGGTGGACCAACGGGTCGCCGAGCGAATGCTCGCGGTCGCACCGGACACCAAGTCGACGGCTTGGTTCAGTCGCAAATTCCTCCACAGAGCCGTGGCAGAAGCCGCAGAGGCCGGAATTCGGCAGTTCATCGATATCGGTGCCGGTATCCCCATCTCGCCCAATGTGCACGAGGTTGCGCAGAAGATCGACTCCTCGGCGCGCGTTGTGATGATCGACTACGACCCGGTCGTGTACGTGCACACTCACGCGCTGTTGTCCGGTGCGTCCGGTGTCACATCGATACTCGGTGATATTCGTCGAACGGACGAGATCATCGAGAAGACCAAGACCGAGGGGCACATCGACTTCGACCAGCCGGTCGCGATCCTGATCGTCGGCGTGCTGCACTTCGTGATGGACGATGAGTATCCGGCGGATATCGTCGCACGCTTGCGCGATGAGATGGCGCCGGGAAGCATCCTGGCCTTCACGCACGGATCCGTCGATACGCAACCGGAGTTCGTCGAGCGGTCGACCGGAGACACCGACGGCAGCTCGGCACAGGTCCGGTTCCGGACCCCGGAAATGGTGGCCGCCTACCTGGACGGTTTCGAGGTGGTCGAACCCGGTCTGGTGCCGATACAGGAATGGCTCGACGACGACCTGCCGCGCACCAAGTTGGTGATGCTGGGCGGCGTCGGACGTAAACCCTAGGCCGCGGCGAGCGTATCGGCACGGGCCGCGAGCGTGTCGGCGATCGGACGCGGACGACGACCGAGGCCACATGAGCTCGCGACGCCGTCGACCGGTCTACCCAGTGCGTTCTCGATCATCCGTAAGGTCTCGACCTGCTCGGCGACCGTAGGAGTTTCGTGCACGAATCCCGCGTAGAAATTGGTGCCCTCGGCGAGTGACAGATCGGCGAGCGGGGCATAGAACGCGGGATTCGCCGACGGCGGGATATCTCCGGCCGCGAACGGACCGTGCAGATAGGTCAGCGGGCGATCCGACGGCCACTGCCGGACAACAGAATTGGCCAGCTCCACGAAGGGGCGCAGATCGCGCATGCTGACCCGGGACTTGTTGCGCATGCTGCCGACGCACAGATGGACGCCGAATCTGGTTCCCGCGGGCGCGGATTCGGCCAGCGCCGCGATCCCCGCGCCCAGCCGCAATGCCGCATCCAGCCGTCGGTGCAGTGGTTGTGTCCGCGCCATGAGCACCATTTCCGCTGTGGCCTCCAGCTGCAGGACCCCGTCAGTACCGACGAGTTCGTGGATGGCCGCGATATCGCGCACGGTCGCGTCACGGAATGCCTTGCGGTGTGCGCGGACACCGGAAATGCCCATGGCGATGAAAGCCAGGGTGAGATCGGTCGGCATGCCGATCTGGAGGGTCAGTTCGGGCAACTCGCGCGTCGCGCGCAGATCCCGGAATATCGGGAGCGCCTCCTGGGCCTCGGCGAGATAACCGAGGTCCATCATGTCGCCCGTCAGCTCGCGCCCCTGCGGAACCCGATGGATGGTCCGCTCCCGACTCGACTGCCATGTGCCCGATTTCTTCACCTCCAACGCGCCCTGCGCCACCAGATCCTCGATGATCGGCTGGATGTAGAACTCGTAGCGACGTGTCTCCCCGGTCGCGAGCGTGCGTAGCCGCGGTCCCGCGGCATCGAGCATCGCGCGCATCGCGTCGTCCGTACTCGTACCCGGAAAGCTACCGACGAAATGCACACCACGCGAACCCATGCGGTGCATCGTAGATCGCGTCTCCGGCACGCAACCCCATAGCTACGGATCTTCCTGTGCGGTATGGTGATTCGCCAGAAGATGGCGCGGCACACGATATTTCCCGTTCGGAGGGAACGCGGTGACGAAAAAGCTCTACGCCCGAATGCTGGTGGCCGCTACCGCGGCGGCGACAATGCTCGGTGTCGTGCCGGGCGTGGCCGATGCCGATCCGGCCGCCTCGCCGGACCGGTGTCAGGAGATCACATTCCCGGTACCGCAGGGAACCCTGGGCGCTACCCTGTGCCTGCCGGACCGGCCGACCGACACCGTCATGGTGTTGATGGCGGGCTCCAACTACAACCACACCTACTGGGATTTCCCTTACGCCCCAGAGACTTACAACTTCCGGCGCGCGATGAACGCCGCGGGCTACGCGACGCTGGTGGCCGATCGACTCGGTAACGGCGCGAGCACTCGCCCGCCGAGCATGTCACTGACCGCGACGGCCACCGCACAAGCCCTGCACGACATCGTGCAGGCCCTGCGCCACGGTCTCGCGGGTGCACAACCCTTCGGTAAGGTCGTCACCGGTGGTCATTCGCTGAGCTCGGGCACCTCGGTCATGGAGGCCACCACCTACCACGACGTCGACGGCGTGCTGCTCACCGGATACTCACACACGTTGAGCGTGCCGGACGTTCTCGGTGTGATCAGCACTTACTACCAGGCCGTGCAGGATCCCATATTCGCCAGCCGCGGATTCGATTCGGGCTATCTCGTGACCCGGCCGGGCACCAGGGCCGTCGATTTCTTCGGGCCGGACAATGTCGATCCACAGGTGCTCGCGATCGATGAGGCGACCAAGGAAACCTTCTCGCTCACCGAATATCCCGACGGGCTCACCTCTACCCTGCCCGGGATGTCGAGCCTCATCACCGCCCCGGTCATGGTGGTCAACGGCAGTTTGGACCGGTTGTCGTGCGGACCCGCCTATGCGATCTGCGCCGATGCCGCAACCCTGCAGGCCGCGGAAGCGGCGTTTTTCGGTCCGGCCGCGCGGTTGCGCACCTTCGTACTCCCCGGCAGCGGGCATTCGGTGAATCTCGCGCGGAATACCGCGCAATATCAGGCCGCCGTCATCGACTGGATGAAGTCGATCACCGGATAAGCCCGTAGCTCGATCCGCCTGCGACAGTTGGGATTCTGCGATCATGCCGGGCAACCGAAAATGAGGGCCATCATGCCAGCTCCGAAGAACCCCGGGCAGTTCGGCAATCGCAGGGACACCCGGGAGCAGGCCAGCAAGGGTGGAAGAGCCAGCAGCGGCAGCTTCGGCCGGCAGAACGCCGCGGACCCGAGCGAAACCGGTCGCAAGGGCGCACAGGCGCAGCCGACGACGGCCAAGCAGAAGGGCGGCCAGCACAGCCACAGCGGCAGCTAGCGCCACCCGTCGAACGGGCCTCGGTCTTGTCGATCCGAGGCCCGTTCGCGTGCATCGCATACCACACGCGAACCTGACACATTCTCGCCGATCCGTGGCCGAGCTGAAACGTCAGGCCCGACACCGCGACGGTCGACGGGCGCCAGACCCGGTGCTGAGCAAGCACATTCGCGAATACGTCGATGACGTCCTCGGCCACCCTCGCGCCGATGGCGGTCGTGGTGCGACACCTGTTCGCCGCATCCCGTCACTGGCCACCGAAACTCGGCCATCCGGAAGAAATGTGCCGCGCAGACCGCGATCGCCACCTGGCTGGGGTGCCCAATTCTGGTCGGACAGCAACCGCATCAGGCAAGGCCGGGCTGCCGATGATGGGCTTCCGGCTCGGTCATCTGGGCCCCGGGCTGCCCTCGCCGCGCCGGATAGCCATAGCGGGTCGGTTCCTGTTCGGCTTCCGCGACGTGATCGACTCGTTCGTCGCACACTGCCAGACCACGGCCGGATATCGCCGACCACCGGCTTAGCATTGCGAACGCAATGATTGGAGTGAGGTAGGCCTCGGCTCCGCAGATGGACCGATGCTATCGTTGCTATAGAACCGTTAAAGGCTGCCGATGCCGGACCAGCCGATCGATCACACCCGCCTGCGCACATTAACACTGCGATAGCAATGATAGGAGACAGGTGACACGGCCGAAACCCCGTCGCCGATCTCGAGGCGAGACTGGTCCGCTTGCTTCCTTCGCGGCATTCGTCGCAGAGCGGCGACGCACCCTCGAGCTGACCCAACTTGATCTAGCCGACCTGGCCGATGTCGGCGTTTCATCGGTACGGACCCTGGAGGCCGGACAAACGTCACCAACCCTCGCAATCACCCTGCGCATCATGGATGCCCTCGGACTGGCGCTCGTCGGCATGCCGAACGCGGATGCTCGAGCCCTGACCGACAGCGCCGTTACACTGCACGCCGCGGAGGACCGGTGACGGCATCCGGCGACCTGACCGACCTGCGCGACGTCGACGAAGCCGATGTCTACAAGGCCGGTCAGTTCGCCGGACAATTGCGCCGCGAACGCGACGATGTTGTGTTCATCTATGCCGAGCCATATCTAGCCGCCCGAGCGACACCACCGATCGCTTTCACCTTGCCGAAGCAGGCACGGCTGTCCCGGGCGACCGGAGGCTCGGTGCCAGCCTTCTTCGCTGGCTTGCTGCCCGAAGGACTGCGACTGACGGCGATTACATCGGCCACAAGGACCAGTGCGGACGACCACTTCAGCATTCTGCTGGCAGTCGGTGCCGACACCATCGGCGACATCCAGGTGCTGCCCGCCGGAACCGTTCTGAATGACCCACCCGCTTTGTTCGACCAGACAGACACCACGACTGCGGACTTCGCGACACTGTTCACCCGCGCCACCTCCACCGATGCCGGCGACCTCGACCGCGCCGCGCTACCCGGCGTCCAGGTCAAGGTCTCCGCACAAATGATTTCGACGCCGATCTCCACTACGCGCGGGCCGGCCATTCTGAAACTCAACCCACCGGAATACCCATTCATGGTCGAGAACGAGAACTTCTTTCTCGACATGGCCGATGCGTGCGGCATCCGAGTCCCCCACCATCAACTCGCTACCGACAGAAACGGCCGCACAGCACTGTTCATCGACCGGTTCGACCGTGTCATCCAACACGGGAAAGTCGTCCGCTTGGCACAAGAAGACGCCTGTCAGATTCTGGGACGCTACCCTGCCGCCAAGTACCGAATCACATTGCAGGAAGCGATCAAAGGCCTCGCTGCAGCCGTCGAACTGGGGCGCGGATCACGGCCTCTGGCCACACTGCAGATGCTCGAAATCGCGGCATTCAGCTATCTCATCGGAAACGGCGATCTGCACGGCAAAAATCTATCTGTCCGGCAGGATCCCGCTGGGATGTGGGAAGTGACACCTGCTTACGACCTACTCAGCACCCAACCGTATCTGGGCTGGAGCGATCCAATGGCCCTGTCGCTCTTTGGGCGCGATGGAAATCTTGGCTACCGGTGGTGGGCCGAGGCAGCCGCCCGCCTCGGAGTGCCGAAGCGAGCCATCGACCGCAGCCTGTCACGGATCGTCGAGGCGGCAGAACCATGGCTGGAGCAACTGTCCGATATCGGTTTCGACGACAAGACAACCCACCAACTGGCGAATCTGATCTCGCTGCGACGCAAGGAACTTCACCAGCCGCCCAGCACTTGAAGGTTCCGAATCCGACTGCTGCACTCGGGCTTCGTCAAACCACTGGGATCGCGGTCACAACGGACACCGAGCGCACCGCCGCTATAGCGCCGCTTCCCACGGCGGGTCGCCGAACAACACCTCTTCGCCACAGAACCGACCGCATCGAATCCCTCGACCTGCTCCGCTCAGGTTGGAACGCCGACCACCGCTAACCTTCGGCGGCGAGCTGTCCGCAGGCGGCGGCGATTTCCTGGCCTCGGGTATCACGCACTGTACACGGCACGCCCTGTGCGTTGACGCGCCGAACGAATTCGGCCTCAACAGGTTTCGGGCTGGCATCCCACTTGCTACCCGGAGTCGGGTTCAACGGGATGACGTTCACATGCACACGCGAGCCCAAGGCCTTGTGCAGCTTGGCGCCGAGCATATCCGCGCGCCACGGTTGGTCATTGATATCGCGGATCAGCGCGTATTCGATCGACACCCGACGACCACTCTTATCGGCGTAGTAGCGGGCGGCATCGAGGACCTCGGTGAGCGGCCACCGGTTGTTCACCGGCACCAGCGTGTCGCGCAGTTCGTCGTCCGGGGTGTGCAGCGATACCGCGAGCGTGACCGACAGGTCCTCGTCGGCCAGCTTACGAATGGCCGGAGCCAAGCCCACCGTGGAGACGACCACATTGCGCTGAGAAATACCGAACCCGTCAGGCGCGGGTGAGGTGATGCGGCGAACGGCGGCCACCACCCGCTTGTAGTTGGCCAGCGGCTCGCCCATACCCATGAAGACGATATTCGACAGCCGGCCCGGCCCGCCCGAAACCTCACCATCGCGCATGGCGGCGGCCGCGGCGCGGACCTGGTCGACGATTTCGGCGGTGGACAGATTGCGGTTGAGGCCGCCCTGTCCGGTGGCGCAGAACGGGCAGGCCATGCCGCAGCCTGCCTGACTGGAAATGCAGAGGGTGGCCCGGTCCGGATAGCGCATCAGGACGGACTCCAGCAGGGTGCCATCGCCCGCGCGCCACAAGGTTTTTCGCGTCTGGCCGCCGTCACAGGCAACGTGCTTGACCACCGACATCAGCGGCGGAAACAGCGCCTCGCCGATCTTGTCGCGCACCGCGGCGGGCAGATCGGTCATCTGCTCCGGATCGGCCTGCAGGCGGCCGTAGTATTGGCGCGCGATCTGGTCGGCGCGGAACTTCGGCAGACCGAGCTCCTCGACCGCGGCCTTGCGCCCGTCGGCATCGAGGTCGGCGAGGTGCCGCGGCGGCATGCCGCGGCGCGGAGCATCGAAGACGAGGGGCAGGGAGGCGGTCATAGTCTGTCCAGTGTCCCATCTCGCGTGTGCGGCTCGGACCGAAGGTCACCATTACGACGCCCGACGCGACGAAGGTCACCTTCGAGCCGACCGGCACCAGCGCTCGCGCAGCGGCCTCGCCTGGTTTGGCGGCACACCGATCCGCGGTGGCGAAACACGTGCGCCGACCATAGCGATCAGCCATGATCGGACCATGACCAGCCACGCCGAGTCGCCGGAGCCGGAGCACACCGAGGAGGTCGCACCCCCGTCGCCGGCCGACCGCAAGACCGTTGAGCCGTCCGGCCGCAAGACGGTGACGAAGACCCGGACCGGCCAGACCTGGGTCGGGTTGATCGTCGCGGCACTGATCGGGATCGTGGTGCTGATCTTCATCCTGCAGAACCTGGAACAGCAGCGAGTGGACCTGTTCTTCTGGAACTTCTCGCTGCCCGTCGGAATCCTGGTTCTGCTGTCGGCGATCGCTGGCGCCCTGGTGATGGCGCTGGTGGGTGGGGTGCGCATCTTCCAACTCCGCCGCGCCGTGAAGCGCTAGTACGCATCCCTGCCTCGTCGCCGCCGGCCGGCGAATCGGCATTGGAACGCTCGGCTGAACGCGATATCCGACGCATACCGCCACGACCTGCCCGATGCCACATCGGCGGTCGAACGCCTCGAGCGCACGGAGGGGTCGAGGTGGTCAGATCAGTGTGGACAGCACCAGCCAGGACACGAATGCCGAGGGCAGCATCGAGTCGAGGCGGTCCATGATGCCGCCGTGGCCGGGCAGCAGGGTACCCATATCCTTGATGCCCAATTCACGCTTGACCTGGGATTCGATCAGATCGCCGACCGTCGCGATCAGTACCAGGCCGACGCCGAGCACCACGCCGATCATCGAATTGGCTTTCAGCAACAGAGTGACCGTCAGCAGGCCGCCGATCACGCTGAAAACCAGTGAACCGCAGAAACCCTCCCAGGACTTCTTCGGGCTGATGGCGGGCACCATCGGATGCCGACCGAACAGCACACCCGCGACGTAACCGCCGACATCGGAGCAGACCACCAGGATCATGAAGGTCAGCACCCGAAGATTGCCGTCGGGCTCGAGCAGCAGCAGCGTCGCGAACGAGGCGAGCAGCGGAATCCAGGCCAGGGTGAAGATCGCGATCGCGGTGTCGCGCAAGAAGTTTCGCGGCGCGGTTTGCAAGCCGTGATCGAAAAGGCGCCACACCATGCAGATCAGTGTGGTCGCGGCGAAGGCGCCCGCCACGCCGCTGGCACCCCACGGCCAGCCGAGCCAGAACACCGCCTGGCCGCCGACAATGAGCGGGATGCGCGGGACGAGGACATCCGCCTCCCGAAGCCGCTTGGCGACCTCCCAGGTGGCGACGCCGACTCCGGCGGCCGCGACGCCGATGAATACCTTCGGCACGAACAGCAGGATCGCGATGAGCGAAAGACCGAGACCGAAGCCGACGGCCAAGGCGGCGGGCAGATTGCGGCCGGCGCGCGAGGCGGGGGCCGCAGGCTCCCCCGGGTTCTCCTGCTGGGCGGCGGCATTCACCGGTTCGCCCGTCGCATGTTCGGGGGTGGGGGTCGCGGATTCCTCGTTCTCGGGTCCGGGCGTCAGCGGTCCCCAGGCCGAGAGCCCACCGCTCGCAGGTGCCGGAATCGCGGGGCCATCCGCCGCGGGTCCGGGCGTCGTCGGCCCTGCGGGTGTAGCCATCGCCTTTCCAGTGGTCACGGGAGTGGTTGATCCCCGCCGCGCAGCCTCGGAGGTCGCGGAATCGGTGCGCACGGGTTCGGGAGGTGCGGCTTCGGGAACCGCGGCATCGACCGCGCGCCCGTCCGTCGCATCAACTGTGCCGTTGGCCGGCCTCGGCTCCTCGGCCGCACCGGTCGCGGCGGCGTTCTCGGCCACGATTGTCCCGTCGCTCAACTCGTCGTTCCGTTCGTCCCCCGCCCGAGCGGGCCCGAAAGATCCGGCCTCGGACCTCAGACCTCGAGCAGTTCAGCTTCCTTGTGTTTGACCAGTTCGTCTACCTGGCCGACATATTTCGCGGTGGTCCTGTCGAGCTCCTTCTCGGCCCGCCCGACCTCGTCCTCACCCGCCTCGCCATCCTTCTGGATCCGCGACAGTTCGTCCATGGCCTTGCGGCGGACATTTCGAATCGAGACCTTGGCGTCCTCGCCCTTGCCTTTGGCCTGTTTGGCCAGTTCACGGCGCCGCTCCTCGGTGAGCTGCGGAACCGAGATCCGAATGATGTCACCGTTATTGGTGGGGTTGACACCGAGATCCGAATTGCGGATCGCGGTTTCGATCGCGCCGAGCGTCGACTGCTCGTACGGCTTGATCACCACCATCCGCGGCTCGGGCACGGTAATGCTCGACACCTGGGTAATCGGGGTCGGCGAACCGTAGTAGTCGATGACAATCCGCTGGAACATACCCGGATTCGCTCGACCGGTACGGATGGACCCGAGATCGTCCTTCGCCACCGAGACGGCCTTCTCCATCTTCTCCTCGGCGTCGAAGAGCGCTTCTTCAATCACGACCGTTTCCTCCAGAGCGTCGTCATCGTCATGATCCGCGGGCGCGGGGTCAGGACCGAACCAATGTGCCGATCTTCTCACCGGCGACCGCACGGGCGATATTGCCCTTCGTCAACAAATTGAACACCAGCATGGGCATCTGGTTGTCCATACACAGGCTGAAGGCCGTCGCGTCGGCGACCTTCAGGTCACGCTCGATGACCTCTTTATGGGTGATTTCGGTGTACATGGTCGCGCTCTCATCGACCCGGGGATCCGCGGTGAAGACCCCGTCGACGGCCTTGGCCAGCAGCACCACATCGGCGCCGATCTCCAGCGCGCGCTGGGCGGCGGTGGTGTCGGTGGAGAAGTAGGGCATACCCATGCCCGCACCGAAGATGACAACGCGACCCTTCTCCAGGTGCCGCTTGGCGCGCAGCGGCAGATACGGCTCGGCCACCTGCCCCATCGTGATCGCGGTCTGTACCCGGGTGTCGATGCCCTGTTGTTGTAAAAAGTCTTGCAGCGCAAGGCTGTTCATCACCGTGCCGAGCATGCCCATATAGTCCGAGCGGGCGCGTTCCATACCGCGCTCCTCGAGTTCGGCACCGCGGAAGAAATTGCCGCCGCCGATCACCACCGCCACCTGAACTCCGCTGGAGACCACCTCGGCGATCTGCTCGGCGACCATCTGCACCACATCGGGGTCGAGCCCGACCTTGCCGCCGCCGAACATCTCCCCGCCCAATTTGAGGAGCACCCGGCGATATCCTGGGCGGTCGGTCCCGGGGTACGTCATGGGTGTTCGTCTCCTTCGGCGATAGATTTCGTTCTGTCGACACAGCACGTGGGCCGGATGGCAACGCGGAGGCTCGATACGGAGCGCCTTTATCCTGCCCTACTCGGATTCGATGTGGGTAGAAGACCCCCTCGGACGCAACGAACTCGCCCGGTCGAGCTCGGGAATTGCGGATGAACGGGCAGCGTCCGGACAGCCGAAACCCCTCGTACACCGGATCCGGAGCACGAGGGGTTTCGCAGGTCTGATCAGGCCTGACCGACCTCGAAGCGGGCGAAGCGGGTCACGGTGACACCGGCCTCGTCCAGCAGCGCCTTGACGGTCTTCTTCGAATCGGTGACCGACGCCTGCTCCAGCAGGACGACATCCTTGAAGAAGCCGTTGACGCGGCCCTCGGTGATCTTCGGCAGCGCGGCCTCGGGCTTGCCCTCTTCCTTGGCGGTCTGCTCGGCGATGCGGCGCTCGTTCTCGACCACGTCGGCCGGCACCTCCTCGCGGGTCAGGTACTTGGCCTTGAGCGCGGCGACCTGCATGCCGACCGCACGCGCGGCGTCGGCGGCGGCGGCACCCTCGCCCTGGTACTCGACCAGCACGCCGACGGCGGGCGGCAGATCGGTGGCACGCTTGTGCAGGTAGACGGCGACCGGGCCGTCGAAGGAAACGACGCGACGCAGCTCGAGCTTCTCGCCGATCTTGGCGGCCAGCGCCTGCAGCGCCTCCTCGACGGTCTGACCGTCCAGCTTCAGTGCCTTCAGGGTGTCCAGGTCACCGGGCTTGGCGGCCGCGGCGGCGGTCACGATCTTGTCCGCGAGCTCCTGGAACTCGTCGTTCTTGGCGACGAAGTCGGTCTCGGAGTTGATCTCGATCAGCACGCCGTCCCTGGCGGCGACCAGACCCTCGGCGGTCGCACGCTCGGCCCGCTTGCCGACATCCTTGGCGCCCTTGATACGCAGCACCTCGACGGCCTTGTCGAAATCGCCGTCGGTCTCCACCAACGCGTTCTTGCAGTCCATCATCCCGGAGCCGGTCAGCTCCCGCAGCCGCTTCACGTCAGCGGCGGTGTATGTCGCCATGGGTGGCGATCCTCCTGTGTGTTGTTTCGGGTGGTAACACCACCTTGCCGACCGCTCCTATGCAGGAGAGGTCGGCAAGGTGAACAGACGCTGTCGCGACAATCAGGCGTCGGCCGGGGTGGCGGGGGCTTCGGCGGCAGCCTCGGCCTCGGTCGCGGCGGGCGGCGCGGCCTGCGCGAGCAGCTCCTGCTCCCACTCGGCGAGCGGCTCGCCCGCACCGGCTTCCGGCTTCTCGTCACCGGAGGAGATACCGGCCCGCGCCTGCACGCCCTCGGCCACCGCGGAGGCGACGACCTTGGTCAGCAGAGCGGCGGAACGGATCGCGTCGTCGTTACCCGGGATCGGGTAGTCGACCAGGTCGGGATCGCAGTTGGTGTCCAGGATCGCGATGACCGGGATGTTCAGCTTGCGCGCCTCGCCGACGGCGATGTGCTCCTTATTGGTGTCGACGACCCAGATGGCCGAGGGCACCTTGGCCATATCGCGGATACCGCCGAGGGTGCGCTCCAGCTTGTTCATCTCACGCGTGAGCATGAGGATTTCCTTCTTGGTGCGACCCTCGAAGCCACCGGTCTGCTCCATCGCCTCGAGCTCCTTGAGGCGCTGCAGGCGCTTGTGCACGGTGGAGAAGTTGGTGAGCATGCCACCCAGCCAACGCTGGTTGACGTAGGGCATCCCGACGCGAGTCGCCTCGGCCGCGATCGACTCCTGGGCCTGCTTCTTGGTGCCGACGAAGAGGACGGTGCCACCGTGGGCGACGGTCTCCTTGACGAACTCGTAGGCCTTGTCGATGTAGGTCAGCGTCTGCTGCAGGTCGATGATGTAGATGCCGTTGCGGTCGGTGAAGATGAACCGCTTCATCTTCGGGTTCCAGCGCCGAGTCTGGTGTCCGAAGTGCGCGCCGCTGTCGAGCAGCTGCTTCATGGTTACGACAGCCATGGTGCCGTATCTCTCTTTCGTTGCCGGTTGCCGCGGCGAATCGGTGATCCGCCGCCCTGGCGCCTCCGAATCATCGGACCCGACCGCGAGGATCAGGACCAGCCGATGATTCCCTGCTTCGCATGCGCTGCCGATTCACGAAGTCGAGCTTCGTTCGAACAGCGCCGTTACGAACAAGCACGGGGTGGCGCGCGAAGTCGGTCCGTGCAGGCACAGACCGCCCGACCAGTCTACGGGCTGAGGGGGTGAGTTTCTAAATCGCCCTGTCACGGGTCGAAACGGGCCATTTCCACAACCGAGCAAGTTGTCCACACTCGCCGAAGCGAGGGTCCTGCGGCCGCCGTGCACATACGACGCTTGAAGCATGAATCGCATAGCAATCTCGATGACCATGCTCATCCCACCGCTGTTCCTGCTGTCACTCGCTCTGGCACAGCCGGTTTCGGCCGCACCACCCGATGGCGCGGCCGCCGTCGCGCTGCCTTGGGGACCTGCGGCAATCCCTGGTTCGGAAGTCGTGTCCGGGGAGTGCACGGGTTCGGCTTGTTCGGCGTCGAGCGCAGGAGGTGGGCCCGCGCACGTGCCGGCTCCGCTTCGGGCTGCGCCGCTCGTTGTGAATGTCACGCCCGACCCAGCCCGTGCGAACGTCGCACCTGGCACGCTGGGCGTGAATGTCGCGCCAAATGCATTGCGCGTCAATGTCTCTTCCGACGGTCTCCGCACTTCCGACGGACTCCCTGGCAAGGTCGCTCTGGAACCACTCCAGGTGAATGTCGTGTCCGATGCACCACTGGTGCCCGTCCCGGCGGATGCACTCCGTGTCGATGTCGCGCCCGACGCACTCCGCGGCGGTCCTGTATCCAAGGCGCTCCGGGTGGACAGTGCGTTCGATATGGGTTCTGCCGATGGCGGGCCGACACCGATCTCCGAGGACGGCGGGATACTGATCGCCAGCGACATCGCGCGTGGGGATGGCACCGGATCGGCGAGTTCGTTGCCGCGGATTGTCGGCGATCTGTTGTCGCGGCTGCTGGATCTGGTTCGGCGGGCGCCCCTCCTTCTGCCGCATTGATCTCGGATGAACGGCCTCGGCAAGCCACATCGGCGGCGGCTGATTTCGATCGTCCTCGGGGTAACCGGTCTGCTGGGGCTCGTTGCGGAGCAGTCGGTTTCGGCTGCTCCGCACGGGGAGTACAGCTGGCCACTGCAGCCACGGCCCGCGGTCGAGCGGCAATTCGACAAACCGGCACGGGACTGGCTACCCGGGCATCGCGGAGTCGATCTGGCAGGTGCGGCTGGGCAGGCGGTCTTGGCGGCCGGAGGCGGAATCGTGGTGTTCGCGGGAACGGTCGCCGGAAAGCCGGTCGTGTCGATCGATCATCCGGGCGGCCTCCGAACCACATACGAACCGGTGCGGGCAGAGGTTCCGGTGGGCCTGCGAGTCGGCCGCGGAACGCGAATCGGCACCTTGGCGGCCGGACACGAAGGTTGCGCGGCAGCGTGTCTGCATTGGGGTGCGAGACGAGAAGCGAGCGGACACAGCCGACGTGAGTACATCGATCCACTCGGATTACTGCACCCGACTCCCCTGCGACTGAAGCCCGTGCCATGAATCCGGGGCCTAGCAGGACCTTCGAAGGACACTCTTCCGTCGTGACGGTTCCGGGGCGAGGATCGGGTTATGGGATATGCGCTCGGAGACCCGCCGTTCACGTACACCGAGGTCGGCGCGACAAAGGGGACGCTGCCTGCGGGCTATCACGGGTTTCGGCTGCGCCGACGCATCGGATCCGGGCGGGCGCTGTTCGAGCGCGCGGGCACGGACATCCTGGCGTATCGGATGCAGAAGGGCACCGGCATCTTCCAGGACGCCGACACACCGACGGCGGAGCCGGGGGCGCGACTCACGGTACGGTTGGGCGCCGGTCCGATCGGCATCACCGCGCCGTGCCGGGTCGTCTATATCCTCGACGAACCCGACCGGCGCGGCTTTGCCTACGGCACGCTGCCCGGACATCCGGAGATCGGCGAGGAACTATTCGCCGTCGAATACGACCCGACCGATGACTCCGTCTACGGCCTGGTCACGGCCTTCTCCCGCCCAGGGGCCTGGTACGTCCGGCTCGGCGGACCGGTTGTGCGAGCCCTCCAGCACCTCATTGCCGGAAAGTACATAGACGCCCTTTCGAGGCCCGTCTAGGACAGCTGCGCCTCGAGTGCGGCGGCTTCGGCGCGCAGCAGGTCGCCGTGATCGGAACGGCCAAGAGTGTCGTATTCGGTGGCGGCCTGATGCCGGTCGACGATTTCGGCGCGGACGATCTGCTCGATATCGGCCTCGGTGAGATCGCGGCGGCGAGCTTCGGCGGCGCCGAGCCCGACCGCACTGCTCTCGATGGCTCCGGCCTTGGTGCCGACGGCGTCGACGGCTTCGGCGTTATCGATGGCGCCGAGGGCGGAGCGCAGTCCGGTGATGGCGCTGCGGTCGCGGGTCTTCATCGCGGCGGACAGCGCGGTGCGGAGGCGCTCGCGCAAGGGTACGGAGTTGTCGATGGCTTCGGTGGACATGGTCGCCGACCGTACGCGTCGGCACCGCACGGGTCGAGCGATTTAGCCGAGCGACCTGCGAGGTCACGGCCTCACGGTGTGACGATGGCGAAGTCCGGATCCGGCGCATCGATCGCACCGACCACGGCGGCCAGCCGGCTGGGATCACCGGCGATGGCGATATCGCCGGCGGCGACCAGTGCGCCGAGATCCTCGCCTGCCAACAGGACTCGGATCAGGATGGGCCTGGTCACGGTGAAGGAGGCGTCCGGATCGGGTAGGTCGGGCCCGTCGGGCTTGTCGTAGTGGACCAGCAGACCGTTGCGCAGTTCGAGGCGGTAGGTGCGTTTCTCATCGGTGATGTGCCAGTCGGTCACTACGCGCAGATTCCACGCCTTCGGCCCGTCGATGCGCAACGCGATCGCGTCGAAGATCTGCTCGGTGGTCAGCGCGGCGAGCATGGTGGGAGCATTCATCGTCGTCGGCGTCCCGAACGAGCCGTTGCGCAGCTCATAGGCTCCGCTGAGGTAGAAATTGCGCCAGGTAGCGTTCTCCGCGCCGTAGCCGAGCTGTTCGAAGGTATTGGCCTGCAACGTTTTCGCCGTCTCGTTGGCCGGATCGGCAAAGATGACGTAGTTGACCACCTGGGCGACCCACCGGTAATCCCCCGCGTCGTAGGCGACTTGCGCCTTGCGCAACACCTCGTCGGCACCGCCCATGAATTCCACATGGCGCCTTGCGGATTCGACCGGCGGATGCTCCCACAGATGCGCCGGATTACCGTCGAACCACCCCAGATACCGCTGGTAGATCGCCTTGACATTGTGGCTGACCGAGCCATAATACCCGTGCGTATGCCAGGCATCGGCAATGGCCGGTGGCAGCTCCAGCATCTCGGCGATCTCGCCACCCACATACCCTTGATTGAGCCTGCGCACCGTCTGATCATGCAGATATCCATACAGATCCCGTTGCAGCGAGAGGTATTCCACCAGCCGGTCGGTGCCCCAGGTCGGCCAGTGATGCGAGGCGAAGACCACATCGGAATCACGGGCGAACAGATTGATCGACTCGGTCAGGTATTTGGCCCACACATGCGGGTCGCGCACCAGCGCGCCACGCAGCGTCAGCAGGTTGTGCAGCGTATGCGTCGCATTTTCGGCCATGCACAGCGCACGCAGATCCGGGAAGTAGAAGTTCATCTCGGCGGGCGCCTCGGTGCCCGGGGTCAGCTGGAAGACGATCCGGATTCCGTCGACCGTTTCTTCCTGACCGGTGGTGGTGATATCCATCGTCGGTGGAATCAAGGTGATCGTGCCCAGCGATGTCGTTTGTCCGAGTCCGGCCCCGACCTGCCCCTTCGGCCCTCGCGGCAGCGCGGCGCCGTACATATAGGCAGACCGACGCCCCATCGCCGTTCCCACATAGATGTTTTCGGCAACCGCGTGTTCGAGGAATCCGGCCGGTGCGAGTACCGGGCAGCGGCCCGCCGCGACATCGTCGACCGTCGTCACACCCATCGCACCGCCGAAATGGTCGGCGTGCGAATGGGTGTAGATCAACCCGGTCACCGGTCGATCGCCCCGGTGCCTGCGATACAGCGCCAAGCCCGCCGCGGCGGTCTCCGCCGAGATCAGCGGATCGATGACGAGCACACCGGTGGCGCCCTCGATCAGTGTCATATTCGACAGATCGAGCCCGCGGATCTGATAGATGCCCGCCGCGACCTCGTAGAGCCCCTGTTTGACGACCAGACCGGACTGCCGCCACAGACTCGGATTGACCGACGCCGGGCAGGTTCCCTGCAGGAAGGCGTAGGAGTCGTTGTCCCACACCACTTTCCCATCCGGCGTGCGCACCACACCGGGCTCCAGTGCCGCGACAAAGCCGCGGTCCGCATCCGCGAAATCGGCTGTATCAGCAGGCAGTTCGGCCGTCGCTCGTTCCTGCTCGGTGACGATGAATTCGCTCGGCTCGGTCGCTGTGCTCATATCCATCCTCCTGTGGTTGTCAGCCGAACATGTCCGGCCCGCAACGCATTAGGGCCGTGGATCCGTAAAACCGACTGCGACCGCGACACCTGCGACGGCCAGCACCGCCAGCACAGTCGCGGCAATGGCGCCCCCGCCGTGGCCGAAGCGCCCCTGATGCAAGGTCCGATTGCGCGACAAGCACAGGCCCGCGACGGCCACCATGGTGATCGCCGCCCCGATCGGTGCGATGGCGGCGGTGCGCCACCCGCTGGTCGCGGCATGATTGAGGAAAAGCGCCGCGACGACCATCGCGGCAATGGCGGTGCGCCGCCACGCCAATGCGGTGCGCTCCGCAGCCAGAGTCTTGGGGCTCATCGGAGCAACACCACCACACACGCGAATACCGACACGACGGCTATACCCACCGACAGAATCGGCACCATGATCGTGTCGGGCAGCGGTTCCCCCTTTCGCATGGCCCGACCGACGCGCTGCCAATGCCCGTATGCACCGACCGCGATGATCACGGCGAGCACGATGCAGCTCATGGCGAGCACGCGGCGTAACCCCGACATCCGCATCGGCTGCACCAGCGTATGTACCGCGACACCACCCGCGAGCAGGCCGAGCGAAGTGCGTATCCAGGCCAGGAAGGTGCGTTCGTTGGCGAGGGTGAAGCGGTAATCGATCTCCTCTTCCCCCTCCTCGGATTCCTCGGCGGGATTAGGGAGGGTCACCTCGCCTCGACTCGGGTTTCGGATTTCACGGGCACCTCTCGATCGCTGGTCGGTTTTCCTGCCGCATGCGAACGCTCCGCTACGTCAGGTTATCGAGCGGCGTTGTGGTCGTCTACGAAGATCACGACCGAAGGTGCCGCGGACCGGTAGATCCACCGGTCAGACGGGAGTGGCGTCCTGGAAGGTCATCGCGAGCCGATCAACGGTCGAGGCCATGAGTGCGCGCCTGGGTAATCCGAGGGAGCGCAATTCGTCGGCCCAGGCATGCTCGCCGAGGGACAGTTCGGCGCCGCCGGGGCGAGCGCGCATACCAGACGGTTCCATCTGCCACTGGGTACACCGCGTGACCCCGTCGATGTGGGAGTACGCGTCGAACGAGGAACCGCCACGGCGTTGCGGGACCGCCAGGCCGGGGCGGATGGCGAGATCGACGACCAACTGACTGTTCTGATGCAGTACGCCACGTCGCCTGCTGCCCTCGTGTTGCGCATCGAAATCGGCAATTTCCTTGGGAAATCCCCAGATGCCGCGGCCCGCGGCGAGGGTGAATTCGCCGTCGACGGGGAGGCGATGAATGAAGACGCCCGCAGCGCCGGTGGACAGCGCACGCAGATCACCGAGTGCGCTGGCGGGTCCGGCGGTGTGGTGCCGGACCATGAAGGACACACCGAACTCGTTATATGGCCCCAGGTCGCCATCGATGTAATCGACGAATACGAGCGTGCACATGGCGCGACCACCCGTCAGTCGAAGGATCTCCAGGTCGGAGTAGTCGATGAGTCGCTGCGCGGCAGCCGCCGATACCGAGTAGGTCGCCATGAAGGCGTGTGCGAGCCGAATCCGCACCGGCATCCGGACTTCCTTGCCCAGCACGGTATGCGTACTCATCGGCCCCACCCCGATACGGCAGTGCAGTGTGCGCCGACCACCGACCGGTCGACAAATCGCGCGGCGTTCACGAATCCTCCAAAATAGAACTCGTGTCAGAATAGTCGCCGTTTCAGGTCTATCGCAGCGCTTTCATTCACAAGAACACGTTTCATAAGTTCCATCGGATGTCCAGCTGCGGGCCGTATGCATCGAGTTCGCACGCCATCATCGGCTGCACACCACTAGTGGTGAACAAACCCCTGCAGTGCGAGCATGCCGTCGCTGCACGCGACCTCAACCGATTCCGCCCCGCGGACAGGACCTCCACCCCGATCAGGACCTTTGTTTCCACAGTCACCAGCGATCCGTGGGCGATCAGGCGCGCGGGTGGGCCTGATCGTGGACCTTCTTCAGGCGCTCGATGGAGACGTGGGTGTAGAGCTGGGTAGTCGCCATGCTGGCGTGGCCGAGCAGTTCTTGTACGACGCGCAGGTCCGCGCCGCCCTCGAGTAGATGCGTCGCGGCCGAATGCCGCAGGCCGTGCGGACCCATATCGGGTGCGCCCGGAATTGCCGAAACGACTTCGTGGACAACCGTTCTCGCCTGACGTTGGTCGAGCCGTTTGCCGCGACGGCCCAGCAGCAGCGCCCGGCCGGAGTCGGCTGCCGCGAGTGCGGGGCGGCCGTACCGTAGCCAATTCGCGATTGCCTCGTCGGCCGGAACTCCGAAGGGCACCGAGCGCTCCTTATTGCCCTTACCGATAACACGGAGGAGGCGCCGCTCCCGATCGATATCGTCGAGATCCAGGCCGCACAACTCGCTCACCCGAATGCCGGTCGAGTACAGCAGCTCCACAATCAGCCGATCCCGCAATGCCATCGGATCGCGTTGCATGGCACCGGATTCCGCCGCATCCATAGCCGCTACAGCCTGCTGTTTCCCGAGCACCGCGGGCAATACCCGATGCGCCTTCGGCGACCCGAGCCGCAGCCCCGGATCGATCGACAGCCGCCCGGTACTGGTCAACCACGCGGTGAACGTCCGCGCCGAGGACGCCCGCCGCGCCATGGTCGTCCGCGCCGCCCCACCCGCCGACTGCGCCGCCAACCACGACCGCAACAACGCCAAATCCATTTCCCGCACCGCCGAATCCGCCGCACGCGCAACCAAATGCCCCAATAACGACCGTGCATCCCCTACATACGCCCGCGCCGTATGCGCCGACCGATTCCGCCCGAGCCGCAAATGCCGCTCGTACTCCGCAAGCAACGCCTCGAGATCCTCCGGCAACTCCATCACCCCACCGTCACCGTGCTATCCCCCCTTGGCAAGTCAGCACGCCGCAACGCCGCGGGTTTACCTGCCGTGTACGCGGCTCTGCCGCTCACCGTGCCCACTGCGTCTCGACCGGGTCTCGTGCCGCTGTTCGGTCAATTCCGCGTTGCGCAGGGCCGCGCCGATCTGGATATCTGCCGTATCCATCAGCCCCGGGCAGCGAGCGCACCGAGCAGAATCAGTCGGCGGTCCCGGATGGTGCGGCCGGGACGCGACCGGATTTCGGCGAAGAGATCGTTCCCCCAACGTCAGTGGACGAACTACGCCGAGATCCGACTGCCCTGGTCCGGACCGATTCGATGCCAACACCGGTGTAGACATCTCCCGGCGCGGAATCCTCCGCTCGAGCGCACCGACGCACAATGGTCCTCGCGGCCGAGCGCGTACCCTTCGTACCCGGATCCCCGGCAGCACGCGACCCACACCGTTCACGAAGTGCCGACGTCACCTCCCTTCGCGCCGCGGAGTGCTGAGCTGTCATCGTTCACCGGCTCGGCGGATTCGCGGTTCGGTGCCAACCGTCTTCGTCCATGCCGACCAGGCCGGCGAGTTCCAGGGCGGGCAGGATGGCGCGGACGGCGGGGAGTTCCACGCCGGAGTTTTCGGCAATGGCGCGGGGTTGGCGGGAGCCGATTCTCGGGAGGGTGGCGTAGACCGACGCTTCGTCGCCTTGTAGTCGGTCGCTGGGGTCGAACGGCTGGGTGGTTGGTAGCGAAAGGCGTAGTGGGCCTGCCTCATCGATGACCTCTTCGGCGCGGGTGACCAGCAGGGCCTCGCCTTCGCGGATCATGCGGTGGCAGCCCGCCGACGCGGCGGCAGTAACCGGACCGGGGATGGCGAGGGCGGGACGGCCGAGGCGGCGAGCCCATTTGACGGTATTGCGGGCGCCGCTGCGTAGTCCGGCTTCTACGACGAGGACGCCATCTGCCAGCGCGGCAATCAGACGGTTGCGGGCCAGGAACTGATTCTTGTGGGCCACCGTGCCTGGCGGGTATTCGCTGATCACCAAACCGGTTTCGGCGATCTCGGCCAGTAATCGCTCATGCTGGGCCGGGTACGGGCGATCGACGCCACATGCGAGAACAGCGATCGTCGGCGCACCGACGGCGAGGGCGGCGCGATGCGCCGTACCGTCGATGCCGAATGCGGCACCGGAGACGATCGTCCAGCCCTGCGCGGCGAGATCACCGACGATCTCGCCGGTGACGTGCTCCCCGTACCCGCTGCTGCACCGCGCCCCGACCACCGCGATCGCCCGCTCGCTCGACTCCACCAACGACCGCGGCCCGCGCACCCATAGCACCAATGGCACCGCCCCGTCCCGATCGCGTCCGGGCTCGAGTTGGCAGAGCCCGAGCATCCGCCAGGTCGGCCACTCCGCATCGTCCGGAGTCACCACCCGCCCGCCCAGCCGCTCCATGACCTCGAGATCCCTTGCCGCACTATCGATCTCCCGCCGCATGACCGTTGGCCCGAGCAACGACTCCGGCAACTCGCACTCCCGCACCGCCCGCGCCGCCTCCAGCACCCCCACGGATTCGATCAACGACGACAGCGCCGCACACGGCCCCTGCACAACCCGTGACAAATACGCCCAAGCCAACCGCCGCTCATCAGCATCCCCACCGGAAGCCGCCGACCCCGAGCAACCCGAATCCCCACCATCCAGATCCACAACCCCACGCCCCGAGCGACGCGCACCGCCGTCCCCCGCCGCAGCCAACCTGCTGACCACCGAGGCGACCGGATACGTCGCACTTGCCGCCAACGCACCCGCAGTACCCGCTGCCCCACCTGCCGAAGCACTGGATTCACCGCCGGCCAAAAGCGCGCGCCTCGGCGCAACGGCCGAATCCCCTGTGGGACATGGGCGCTCGCCCATCAAAGAGCCCACCTCCGGCACCGCGGCCCCAGTCGCGACGATTCCACCGTCGATCGGGCGCTCATCGCCCGTTGCCGCGCTCAATGTGCGCCCCGCTGCCGGAAGTTCAAGGCGGCCAATACGTCTTGGGCGCTGGGTTGGTCGGCATTGCGGAGGTCGGAGATGGTCCACGCGACGCGGATGGCGCGATCGGCGCCGCGGGCGGAGAGGCGACCAAGACGCAGGGCGGCTTCGACGGGGGCGGTCGCCTCGTGCGGGAGTCGAAAGCGTTGGCGCAGGATATGGCCGGGGACTTCGGCATTGGTTGCCCAACCGTAGTCCTTCCACCGTTGTACCGCGGCTTGCCGTGCGGCCGCGACTCGACGGCGCACGACCTCACTGCTCTCGGCTTCCTCGGCGGCGAACGATGCGCCGGAGTGTCCGTGCATCTGCACCCAGATGTCTATGCGGTCCATCAACGGTCCGGACAGCTTGCCCAGGTATCGGCGACGTGCGAGCGGGGCGCAGATGCAGTCGACATCTCGGGCAGGCGCGCAGGGGCACGGGTTCGCGGCCAGGACAAGTTGGAAACGAGCCGGGTAGCGAGCCACTCCGTCACGGCGAGCGATGCGAACCTCGCCTTCTTCCAGGGGTGTTCGCATCGCTTCCAAAACCTTGGTCCCTATCTCCGCACATTCATCGAGAAATAGGACCCCGCGATGGGCGCAGCTGACGGCGCCCGGACGCGCAGTACCCGATCCCCCGCCGACCATGGCGCTGGCCGAGGTCGAGTGATGCGGAGCGACGAAAGGTGGCATCGTGATCAACGGGTGACCATCGGAGAGTGCACCCGCCACCGAATGGATGGCCGTCACCTCGAGCGCTTCGGATTCGGTCAGTGGCGGCAACAGTCCCGGAAGACGTTGCGCCAACATCGTCTTGCCGATGCCGGGCGGCCCGGTGAGCAGCAAGTGGTGTCCACCTGCCGCGGCCACCTCCAGCGCCCACCGCGCTTCCTCCTGACCGACCACCTCGTTCAGATCCCCACCAGAGCGCGCGGTGTCGGGCAGCATGCCGTCGGGTTCCACGAGACCGCCCTCACCGCGCAGCCAGGCCACGACGGTCCGCAGGCTGGCGGCCCCGAAGACCTCGATGCCATCCACCAGACCGGCTTCGGCCAGTACGGACTCCGGCACGATCACCCGTGTCCAGCCCGCATTGCGCGCCGCGAGTACCGCGGGCAGGATGCCGCGCACCCGGCGGACTCGCCCGTCCAACGCCAATTCCCCGAGCAATACGGTCTTTCCGAGCCGATCGGAAGGAACCGCGCCCGCCGCGTCCAGCACGGCGATCGCGAGGGCCAGATCGTAGACACTACCGATCTTGGGCAGCGTCGCCGGAGACAGTGCCAGGATCACGCGGCCGTCCGGCCACTTCTCCCCGATATTCGCCACCGCGGAGCGCACCCGGTCACGGGATTCCTGCAGTGCGGTGTCGGGCAGCCCGACCAGGTGCACCGAGGGCAGCCCCTGCCCGATATCCGCCTCGATCTCGACCAGTTGGCCGTCCACTCCGCTGACCGCGACCGAATACGCCACCCCCAATGCCATCAGAACACCGCTTTCAGGTGATCGATGACCGGTCGGTGGCCGCGGTGCAGCAGCACCGAAATGACATCGAAGCGGATCTCGCGCCACGGACCGTCCTGTTCGGCCAGCCACACCAGCGCCAACCGCCTGATCCGCTGCTGCTTATCGAAGGTGACCGCCTCGGCGGGCGTACCGAATTTCGCTCCGGTTCGCGTTTTGACCTCGATGAAGGCGGTGACGCGGCCGTCCCGGGCGATCAGATCAAGTTCGCCGTACTTGCACCGCCAATTCCTGCTGATGATCTCCATCCCCGCGGCCTGCAGGAATCGGGCCGCCAGTTCTTCCCCTTGTGCGCCGAGCGCCTGGTTGTCTGCCACCGGCTCAGCGTGCCCGGACCGCGCCCACGGCCGACGACAGTGACCTGCGCAAATAGAAAACCTGTGGATACCCGCTCAGCTGTGGACAACCCGGGGGTCCAGCCCCTGTCCGCCACCCACTCGTCGGTACCCGATGCTATCGGGCCAGCGGGTGATCAGCAGCAACCAGAAGTCCGCGCTGATCAGCGCATTCGACTACTCCGGCAACCGCAGATCCGGCTTCTCCAACTCCTCGATATTCACGTCCTTGAAGGTGATCACCCGAACATGCTTAACGAAGCGCGCGGGGCGGTACATATCCCACACCCAGGCATCGCTCATGCGCACCTCGAAGTACACCTCGCCGTCGGCGTTCTGCGGTCGCAATTCGACGGAGTTGGCCAGATAGAAGCGGCGCTCTGTCTCCACCACGTACGAGAACTGACCGACGATGTCCTTGTACTCCCGATACAGCGAGAGCTCCATCTCGGTTTCGTATTTCTCCAGGTCCTCGGCACTCATCGGGTGGGACGTCCTCCTTCTCGCCGCACTGCGTCTACTGACATCATCATCGCGCATGCGCCGCGTCGGTAGCCACTCGGCTATCCGGTTCGACGCCCTCCAGCAAAACCTCGTCGGCCAGTTCCGCATCGGCATACTCCGCCGCCGCTACCGGCCGCAACCCCGCCGCCGCCCGCACATTGCGCCAAGATCGGCGGTGCTCACTGCTCGGTCCGAGCCGCTCCAACGCCGCCGTATGCTCGGGCGTGTTGTAGCCCTTGTGCGCGGCGAATCCGTATCCCGGAAACCGCTCGTCCAGCTCGACCATCATCCGATCCCTGGTCACCTTGGCCAGGATGCTCGCCGCCGCGATGCACGCCGCGGCCGCGTCACCGCCGATGACCGGCAGCGACGGCACCGGAATTCCGGGCACCCGGAATCCGTCGGTAAGCACATACCCCGGTGTCTGCCCGAGCCCGGCGACCGCGCGGCGCATGCCCTCGATATTGGCGACGTGGATGCCGATCGAGTCGATCTCCCAGGCCGGAATGACGACCACCTTCCAGGCCAGCGCCAACCGGGTGATAACCGGGTACAACTCCTCGCGCACGGATTCGGTGAGCTTCTTGGAATCGTCGAGTCCGGCCAGCCGGTCATAGGCCTTGGGAGCGAGTAGACACGCGGCAACCACCAAGGGGCCCGCGCAGGGGCCACGCCCGGCCTCGTCGACGCCGGCGACCGGGCCGAGTCCGCTGCGGATCAACGCCGCCTCGAGGGTGCGCAGCCCACCGGCGCGACGCATCACGACACGCGGCGGCCACCCGTTGCCCGGAGTCGCGCCATCAGCCCTAGCCACTCGACCCTGCCCCACCATCCAATTATCCTGCGGCTCGCACCGATCAGTTCGTCTGGGGATCCTGTGCTTTCACCGGACCGATCCGGCTGGGCGGCCAGATCTTGAAGACTGTCTTGCCGCGCACATTGTCGATCGGAACGGTGCCCTGCAGGTTATCGCTGACATGGGCGCGTGAGTCGGCGGACTGGTTGCGGTTGTCGCCCATCACCCACAGATTGCCCTCGGGCACCTTGACCGGGCCGAATACCCGACCCGCCGGATAGGTCGCATTCTGCTGACCCGGGTACCACGGGTAGTCGTTCAGGACGTACGGCTCGTCCAACGGTTTACCGTCCACCATGACCCGCCCCTGCGCGTCACAGCACTGCACGGTCTGGCCGCCGACGGCGATCACTCGCTTCACCAGATCGTTCTCATCCGGTGGCACGAGCCCGAAGAAGGAGAAGAAGTTCTGCACGCCGCGCACGACGACATTGCTGGACCGGATCGACTGGTAGCGGGTATTCCAGGACGGCGGGCCGACGAACACCACGACGTCACCGGGCTGTGGCTCGCCCCAGTAATAGCTCGGCTTCTCCACGTAGATGCGGTCGCCGATGAGCAGCGTGTCTTCCATCGACTGCGACGGAATGACGTACGGCCGCCCGACAAAGCTGACCATGAGTGCCGCGATGACCGCGGCGATGACAATGAGGACCGGCAGTTCCTGCCAGAAGGGGCGCTGCTTGCGCTTCGAGCGTCGTGAGCGGCGGCTCACGCTCTCGTCGTCCGAATCGGACACCGTCATCGACCCACTTTCGTCTGCCACGCGGAACAGATTAGCCCGGCACCGCGACCAACGTCCGATGCCGGGCTAGCTGAAGAACTTTCGTGCCGAGCGGGTGCCGCTACTCGGTCAGCGCTTTTCCTTGATCTTGGCGGCCTTGCCGCGCAGATCGCGCAGGTAGTAGAGCTTGGCGCGGCGGACATCACCGCGGGTCACGACATCGATGTGGTCGATGTTCGGGCTGTGCACCGGGAAGGTGCGCTCCACGCCGACACCGAACGACACCTTGCGGACGGTGAAGGTCTCGCGGATGCCACCGCCCTGACGCCGGATCACGACGCCCTTGAAGACCTGGATGCGCTCCTTCGAGCCTTCGATGACCTTCACGTGCACGTTGAGCGTGTCGCCCGGACGGAAGTCGGGGACGTCGCTGCGCAGCGACTTTTCGTCGACGAAGTCAAGGGTGTTCATTTCATCCTTCTGATGTTTGCGCGAGCAGAGGAACCTGGCGGCACTCACGTGCTCGACCGGTTCATGCTCCGAATAAAGGGTGCTCCGTGGGCCGAATGCACCCAGGGCAACCTGTGCATTGTGCCAGATCGGCGGGTCGTCGGAAAAATCGGGCCGGACGCAACGATCAATCGCGATGGGAGTGGTCGGACATCGTGGGTAGGTGCCAATGGGCGGGTGCGGGTGGTGCGGGGACGACGGTGCGGGCCAATTCCGCCTCCGCGGCCTCGCGTACGTGGACGACATCGGGTTTTCCGGCGATGAGGTCCTGGATGAAGATTTTGGCCCGGATCACCGGGCGTCGGTAGCGGCGTTCACGAACTATCGCCCGATACATCAGGCGTCGCTTGCCCGGATAGCGCCAACGGGCCCACGGTGCGCCCGGTCTGCTCAGGCGGAAAGCGCCGACCACGAGCAGCGGCAGAAAGAACATGCCGAACAGGCCGGTCCAGATCTTGCCCTTGGCAATGACGATTGCCGCCAGCCCGAGATTCACCGCGGCGAAGCAGACGACGAAGACTCGGACTTCAGTGCTGGGGTCGCGACGGAAGTCGTTGATATCCAATAACCACAGCGGGTGGAACCCGAGCAGCAGCAGTCCGGTCACCGCGAGCGCGACGAAGACCGCGTCGACCGAGGTGCGGCCCTGCTCCTCCCAGTACACATCGCGCAGATAGAAGATCAGCGCGAATTCGTCGAGGGTCAGGGCCGCGCCGACACCGAAGGATGCGGCGAGCAGGCTCGCGGAGAGCGTATCGGCGCTCTCGTAGGTGGTGACCATCCCGATGCCGGATAGCAGCACCAGGATGACCCCGAACACCATGTGGTGGATGTGCACACCGCCGGAGCGCAGATTGCCGGGCCACCAGCGAACCTGCTTGCGAATCAATCGGACGCTGAGCCGGATCAGCAGGAAGCCGACGATGAACCCGAGGAGAAAACACAGCAGCGGCAGGCGGCCGTGCGCGATCACATCGTCTTCGAGCCACCGTCGCATGGCCGCCTACAAACCTCCGCCCGTATCGCCCTACTGCCCGAAACCGGCCCGCCGCAGCGCATCCGCCATCGAACCGCTCGGTGCGGGGGCGTTGCGCCGCTGGTTGCCTTGGTTGCGGGCCTGATTCTGCTGCCTACCCTGGCCCTGCTGCCTACCCTGACCATTCTGCCGCTGTCCGCCGCGATCCTGCCCGCCCCGACCGCCTTGACCGCGGCCGCGGCCGCCATCGCCCTTGGCCGCGACGCCCGGCTCGTCGTCCAGCCGCAGCGACAACCCGATGCGCTGGCGTGCGACATCGACCTCGAGCACCTTCACCTTGACGACATCGCCGGACTTCACGACCTCGCGCGGATCCTTGACGAAGTTGTGCGACATGGCCGAGACGTGCACGAGTCCGTCCTGGTGCACGCCGATATCGACGAAGGCACCGAAGGCGGCCACATTGGTGACCACCCCTTCGAGCACCATGCCCGGTTGCAGATCCGCGACCTTCTCCACGCCCGCCGCGAATTCGGCGGTCTTGAACTCCGGACGCGGGTCGCGACCCGGCTTCTCGAGTTCGGAGATGATGTCGGTGACGGTCGGGATACCGAACTTCTCATCGGTGAAGTCGGCGGGTCGCAGCGCGCGCAGAGCCGTGGTGTTGCCGATCAGTTCCGCCATGCCGCGTCCGGTCGATTCCAGGATGCGCCGCACCACCGGATAGGCCTCGGGGTGCACGGCGGAGGTGTCGAGCGGATCGTCGCCGCCGCGGATGCGCAGGAAGCCCGCGCACTGCTCGAAGGCCTTGGGGCCCAGCCGCGGCACGTCCAGCAGCGCGCTGCGGCTGCGGAACGGGCCGTGCTGATCCCGGTGCGCCACAATGCTTTCGGCGATCGAATTGGCAATACCGGATACCCGTGACAGCAGTGGCACCGATGCGGTATTCACATCGACACCGACCGCGTTCACCGCATCCTCGACCACCGCGCCCAACGAGCGAGCCAGCAGCGTTTCGGAGACATCGTGCTGGTACTGACCGACGCCGATGGACTTCGGGTCGATCTTCACCAATTCGGCCAGCGGGTCTTGCAGACGGCGGGCGATGGACACCGCGCCACGCAGCGAGACGTCCATATCCGGCAGTTCCTGCGAGGCATACGCCGATGCGGAGTACACCGACGCGCCGGCCTCGGAGACCACGATCTTGGTCGGCTTGTTCTCGGGAATGCGCGAGATCAGTTCGGCGGCAAGGGCATCGGTCTCGCGCGAGGCGGTGCCGTTGCCGATGGCAATGAGGTCGACGCCGAAGCGGGCGACCAGCGCGCCGAGTACGGCCAGGGATTTCTCGGTCTGCCCCTGCGGCTTGTGCGGGTAGATGACCTCGGTCGCGACGACCTTGCCGGTGGCATCGACGACGGCGACCTTCACGCCGGTGCGGTAGCCCGGATCCAGGCCCATGGTGGTGCGGGTGCCCGCGGGCGCGGCCAGCAGCAGGTCGCGCAGATTCGCGGCGAAGATGTCGACGGCGTCCTTCTCGGCGGCCTGCCGCAGCCGCATACGGGTGTCGATGCCAAGGCTCACTTGCAGTTTCGTGCGCCACGCCCAGCGCACCGTATCCAGCAGCCAGGTATCGGCGGCCCGGCCGCGATCGGCGATATCGAACTTCACCGCGATACGGCCCTCGTATACGGAGCGCTCGCCCGGCTCGAGTTCTTCGGTATCGGGTTCGAGCTGCAGCTGCAGGATCTCTTCCTTCTCACCGCGCAGCAGCGCCAGGATCCGGTGCGAGGGCAGCTTGCCGAACGGCTCGCTGAATTCGAAGTAGTCGGCGAACTTCGCACCCGCCTCCTCCTTACCGGGTCGCACGCTCGAGCTGACCTGGCCGCGGTTCCACATCAGCTCACGCAGCTCACCGACCAGGTCGGCGTCCTCGGCGAAACGCTCGACCAGAATGGCGCGGGCGCCGTCGAGTTGTTCGGCGGTGTACTGCGCGGGATCGGTGGTCGGATCGCCGATCAGCGCGTCGGCGACGGGTTCGTGACCGGCTTCGCGGGCGATCTGCGCCTTGGTGCGCCGCTTCGGCTTGTACGGCAGGTAGATGTCCTCGAGGCGAGCCTTGGTTTCGGCCGTCATCAGCTGCCCGAGCAGCACGTCATCGAGTTTGCCCTGGCCCTTGACGGATTCGATGATCGCGCCGCGGCGCTCGTCGAGTTCCCGCAGGTAGGTCAGGCGCTCGTCGAGCTGGCGGAGCTGGGCGTCATCGAGGCCACCGGTGACCTCTTTTCGGTACCGCGCGATGAAGGGCACCGTCGAACCCGCATCCAGCAGCTCGACTGCGGCCCGGACCTGGGTCTCGCGCACGCCGAGTTCGTCGGCGATACGCCGGCCCACACTGGCCAGGGCTGTGGTCGCGGCCGGTGCGGCGGCGGTCGTGTCGGTGTTCGTCGCTGAACTGGCGGTCTCGGGCGCTGTCGTCACGCCCGAGACACTACCGTTGTCACCTGACAAACAGCCCACGCCCAGGTAAACCGGCCTGCTCCCCCGGCCTTCACCGGTCGTGCGGTGGCCGACAATTGCCTTCGCGGCCGGCGGTCGAGCCGTCGGCAGAGTTTTGGACGGCCCCGATGAGCTACCCATGTGCTCGCGAATTCAGTCGTCACGGTCCGAAGCTACGAGCAGTTCCACAGCCAGCTCTCGCATTTCGGCCTTGCGGATCTTGCCGGTCACCGTCATCGGGAACTCGTCGACGATGTGCACATAGCGCGGGATCTTGAAGTGGGCGAGCTTGCCGGTACAGAAAGCGCGGATCGCATCGGCGTCCAAAGGTGTTGTGCCGTCCTTCATTCGGATCCAGACCATCAGCTCCTCGCCGTACTTCGGGTCGGGAACGCCGATCACCTGGGCGTCGAGGATGTCCGGGTGGGTGTAGAGGAATTCCTCGATCTCACGCGGGTAGATATTCTCGCCACCCCGGATCACCATGTCCTTGATCCGGCCGGTGATCGCGAGGTATCCGTCGTCGTCCATGACGCCGATATCGCCGGTGTGCATCCAACGGGCGGCATCGATGGCATCGGCGGTCTTCTCGGGTTCGGACCAGTAGCCGAGCATAACCGAGTAGCCGCGGGTGCACAGTTCGCCGGGTTCGCCGCGCGGCACGGTCAAACCTGTTGCAGGGTCGACGATTTTGACCTCCAGATGCGGGCCGACCCGGCCGACGGTCGCGGTGCGCCGGTCGATGGCGTCGTCGCGGCGGGTCTGGGTCGATACCGGGGAGGTTTCGGTCATGCCGTAACAGATGCACACCTCGCTCATCCCCATGCGATCGATCACCCGCTTCATCACTTCGACCGGACAGGGTGATCCGGCCATGATGCCGGTGCGCAGGCTGGACAGGTCGACGTCGCTACCCGAATCCAGTTCCGCGAGTAGGGCGATGAACATCGTCGGTACACCGTAGAGCGACGTGCAGCGCTCCTTGGCGACCGCATCCAGCGTCGCGACCGGATCGAAAGCGGGCGCCGGAATAACCACGGCCGCACCGTGACTCGTGCTTGCCAGGTTGCCCATGACCATGCCGAAGCAGTGGTAGAACGGCACCGGCACGCAGATCCGGTCCTGTTCGGTATAGCCGCAGAGTTCGCCGACGAAGTAGCCGTTGTTGAGGATGTTGTGGTGGCTCAACGTCGCGCCCTTGGGGAAACCCGTTGTGCCGGAGGTGTATTGGATATTGACAGGATCGTCCATGGACAGCGTCGCGGCGATCGTCGCGAGTCGCGCCGCGTCGATATCCATCTGCGCCACCGCATCCCATTCGGGAGTGCCGAGTACCAGCACTTGCTCCAGACCAGGACAATGCGGTCGGACCCGCTCGATCATCGCGACGTAGTTCGAGGTCTTGAATTCCGGCGCGGCGATCAGCATGCGCACACCGGCTTGGCGCAGTACGTATTCCAGTTCGCTGGTGCGGTAGGCCGGGTTGATATTGACCAGGATCGCACCGAGTTTCGCGGTCGCGTACTGGGTGAGGAACCATTCCGCGCAGTTCGGCGCCCAGATGCCGACTCGGTCACCCTTGGCGATGCCGCGCGCGGCCAATCCGGTGGCCAGTGCGTCGATCGCGGCCGCGAGTTCGCGATAGTTCCAGCGACGCCCGGTTGGACAGTCCACCAGGGCTTCTCGGTCCGCGTAGGCGGCGGCCATGCGGTCGAAATCATCGCCGATGGTATCGCCGAGCAGCGGGGTTTCCGCGGTGCCGGATGCGTAACTCGGAAGTGCGGACATCACCGAACCCCCTGCTGCCGCAAGATGAACCGCTGTACCTTGCCGCTGGGCGTCTTGGGCAGTGCGGCCACGAAATGCACCGTGCGCGGATACGCGTGCGCGGCGAACTTGCGTTTGACCAGGGTCTGCAATTCGGCCTCGAGTTCGGCATTTCCTTCGAAACCGTTGCGCAGCACCACGAATGCCTCGAGCACCTCACCGCGTAATTCGTCGGGCATGCCGACGACGGCGGCCTCGACCACCCGCTCATCGAGAACGAGCACGCTTTCGACCTCGAACGGGCCGATGCGGTATCCGGCCATGATGATGACATCGTCGTCGCGGGCCGAGAAGTGGAAGAATCCGTCCGCATCCCGGGACCCGGCATCGCCGGTCAGATACCAGCGGCCGTCGGCGGTGTAGCGCTGTGCGGTGCGATCCGGGGTGTCGAGGTAGCCGAGGAACCACAGCAGCGGGCTGCGCTGGGTATCGATGGCAACTCGGCCCAGTTCACCGACGGGCGCTTCGACATCGGCGTCGTCCGCGAGCACCGCGCAATGCCAGCCCGGCATCGTCCGGCCCATCGAGCCCGCCGGTGTGTCCACGCGCAGCGCGTCGTGCCAGGAATTGCAGATGAGCATGCCGTGCTCGGTCTGCCCGTAGTGGTCGCGCACCGCGATGCCCAGCGTTTCGACCGACCAGGTGACCACATCCGGGGTCAGCGGTTCGCCCGCGGACGAAGCCCTCCGCAACCGGAGATCCGTTGGGGCAGTGGTACTATCGGCACGCAATGCCCGGTAGACCGTCGGCGCGGCGGTGAAATTGGTGACGCCGAAGCGTTCGAGTACCTGCCAGGTCAGCGGCGCGGAGAAGGCGGCATGCAGCAGCAGGCTCCGGATTCCGGAGGCCAGCGGACTCAGGATCGCCCAGTACAGTCCGTACGCCCAACCTGGATCTGCCGCATTCCAATAGACGTCGTCCGAGCGCACGTCCAGCGAAAACTCCTGGTACGCATGGAATGCCGCGAGCGCCCGCACCGGAATCGGCACGCCCTTCGGCGTGCCCGTCGTGCCGCTGGTGAACAGCTGCACCAGCAGACCATCCCCGCCGACCCGCGCGGCAACGGCTCGCGGATCGTCGGAGGTATGCGCGGCAAGCAGGTCCGCGAACCGCAGTGGGCTGGTCGTTGTCGCATCGGCCGCCCCGCCGTCTCCGGCAACGATGACGCGCCAGGGCGGATCGGCCGGGATGTCATCGCTCGGTACCAGCTTTGCCGCCTGATCGACGTCCGCGATGACGATCGTCGCGCCGCTCGCGGCCAGCCGGAAGGCGATGGCGGGTGGGGCGAAGGCGGTGAAGAGCGGGACGTGGACCGCGCCGCGACGCCAGATGCCGAGTAGCGCCACCACCAGGTCGGCGGACTTCGACATGAGCGTGGCGACGCGGTCGCCGGGTTCGACGCCGAGCTCGGCGAGCGCGGCGGCGCAGCGCTGGGAGCGCTCGCGCAGCTCACCGTAGGTGAGATCGGTCGAGGTCAGATCGGGGTCGACGACGGTGAACGCGACCCGGTCGGCGGGGTGCCGGTCGCACAGCAGATCCGCCGCGCTGACGTCGGGTCCGTCGTAGGTCTTCAGTAGCTCGCGCACGCGCGCATTCAGGTCCGCGGTCATCTCGCCTCTCCTCATCGGTGATCCAGGCCACCTCGATCTCCAATAGGATGTGGGTCACATCACGTTCGGCACTACCCCCGAAAAGGGGTGAGTCTTTTGACCCACACCACCGCGCTGCTGCGGCCGCGCGACGGCGATGCGCTGCGCGCCGAGATCCGCTGGGTAGCGAATAAGGCCGGCGTGCCGGTGGTGTTCGGCGGTGCGGTGCACAACGATGCGCTGCTGCTCACCGAATTCGTGGGCACCGTCACCAATGGCCTGCGCGGTTTGACCGTGCTGCGCACCTCCGGGCTGGGCGGCCGGGTCATGGACATGCGCCGCCCGGCCTCGGTCGCCGACTACCGCAGTGCCTCCGAGATCACCCACCACTACGACGGTCCGGTTTCCGGCGAACACATCCGCTCGGTGCTCGCGGTGCCCGTGGTGGTCGACGATCACTCCCGTGCGGTGCTCTATGCCGCCAACCGTGGCGGCACACCGCTCGGCGACCGCACCGCCGATCTGGTCGTAGCGGCCAGCCGACGCCTGGCCACCGAGATCACCATCCGCGACGAGGTGGACCGTCGCCTGCGCCTGCTGGAAATGACCACGCCCGCGCCCGACACCGCACCGGCCGTCGCCGAGGAACTGCGTGAGATCAATGCCGAACTCCGCGGCGCGGCCCGCTCAGCCGAGGACGAACGCCTACGTGAACGCCTGCACTCGGTATGCGAACGCCTCACGCGCGTCCTGGTCGGCGACCGCCCCGCGGATGCCCCGCGCCTGTCCCGCCGCGAAGTCGACGTGCTCTCCCAAATCGCCCTCGGCTGCACCAACCACGAAGCCGCCCAACGCCTCTCACTCAAACCGGAGACAGTCAAAAGCTACCTACGCAACGCGATGACAAAACTCGACGCGCACTCCCGCCACGAGGCCGTCGTCACCGCCCGTCGCTTCGGCCTGCTGCCCTGACGCCGCCACGAACTCCCGCGCGCGAATTCGCACGACACGCATCGAATCAGCCCGAATTCTGTGCGCGGCGGGCGGACTCGTGCGTGACACGATGACGAACGCGGTCAGCGCCCGCCGGTGCAGACCCCTTCGGGGGTGTACTGGCAGGGGCGCTCGTTGCGGCCCTTGTATTGGCCGTGGTTGGTGCTGCGGCCGCGCTGGCCTGCGCTGTTGCCGCTACGGCCGGCATCCGGCTCATGGGTGTCCCGATCCGCGGCGACTCTGCTCACGGTGAATTCGGGCGCGACCAGATCCGATAAGACGATCATCGCGCCGCCGATGAGAGTCGAGGCCACCGCTCGACGCACCGTCCCGACCCGAGCCACTGTCACCATAGCCACCTACCGTTGTTTAACGTCCCGTTAACTAACGATACATTCTGAGTGGCGTGAAGGTTAACATTTCAATCGGCGTTGTCGGCAAGAAGATCCGGACGCCGTTCACGGGTCCGGGCGAGGGACTGTTCGCGCCGCCACGCGGCGACCTTGGCATGGTCACCGGACAGCAGGATCGGCGGCACGTCGAGGCCGCGCCAAGAGACGGGGCGCGTATAGCTCGGCCCCTCGAGCAGTCCGTCGGAGAACGAATCCTCTTGATGGGATTGCTGATTGCCGAGTACACCAGGGATCAGGCGGACCACGGCCTCGACCATGACGAGAACCGCGGCTTCCCCGCCGATGAGAACGTAGTCACCGATGCTGACCTCTTCGACGCGAACCCGGCGGGCAGCGTCGTCGAAGACGCGTTGATCGATGCCTTCATAACGTCCGCAGGCGAATACCAGGTGTTTCTCGGTCGCCCAGCGTTGCGCGGTGGCCTGGGTGAAGGACACTCCGGCGGGCGTCGGCACCACGAGCAAGGCGTCGTCGAGGCATACCTCGTCGAGGGCGTCGCCCCAGACCGTCGGCTTCATGACCATGCCGGGCCCACCGCCGTAGGGCGAATCGTCGACGGACTTGTGCACGTCATGCGTCCAGTGACGCAGATCGTGCACGTCGAGGGAGATCAGCCCCTTATCGATGGCCTTGCCCAGCAACGCCGTCCGCAGCGGCTCCAGATACTCCGGAAAGATTGTGACGACATCGAGTTTCATGCAGTCCTTACGTTTCCGGTGGATCGGCGATCCGCTACTCCGGATCGAGCAGACCCTCCGGCGGATCGATGACGACCAGTTGATCGGCCAGCGAGACCGTCGGCACGATCGCGGTGACGAACGGGATCAGGATCTCCCTGTCGTCGTCGGCGGCGCGTACCGAAAGCAATTCTCCCGCAGCCGAATGCAGCACCTCGGTGACCTTGCCGACAACGGTGCCATCGGTGAGCTGGACGGCCAGCCCCTCCAACTCGTGGTCATAGAACTCGTCCGGATCCTCCGACGGCGGCAGCTGCGCACTGTCCACGACGAACAGCATGCCGCGCAGCGCATCGGCGGCGGTGCGGTCGGAGACCCCGACGAGTTGCACGAGGAGTCGGCCCGAATGCTCCCGGGCCGACTCCACGGTGAACTCACGGACTTCGTTGGATCGCGCCGCCCGCCCGCGCAGCCGCACACCGGGTGCGAAACGCGCGTCGGGATCGTCGGTGCGTACCTCGACGACCAGTTCCCCGCGCACACCGTGCGATTTGGCGACTCGACCTACGACGAGTTCCATTCAGGCGTCGGTATCGACCACGTCGACCCGGATCCCCCGGCCGCCGATGCCGGCGACGAGGGTGCGCAGCGCGGTCGCGGTACGACCGCCGCGACCGATCACCTTGCCCAGATCGTCGGGGTTGACGTGCACCTCGACGGTGCGTCCGCGGCGGCCGGTGATCAGCTCGACCCGGACGTCATCCGGATGGGCGACAATGCCGCGAACCAGATGTTCGACAGCATCGGCGACGACTGCGGACATTACTCGGCAGCCTCGGACTCAGCGGCCTCGTCCTTCTTGGCGGCCTTCTTCTTGGGGGTGACGGCCTCGGCGACCGGCTCGTTATCGGCGGCGGCCAGCGCGGCGTTGAACAGGTCCAGCTTGGAGGGCTTCGCGGGCTTCACCTTCAGGGTGCCCTCGGCGCCCGGCAGGCCCTTGAACTTCTGCCAATCGCCGGTGATCTCCAGCAGCCGCTGCACGGCCTCGGTCGGCTGCGCGCCGACACCCAGCCAGTACTGCACGCGCTCGGAGTCGATCTCGATCAGCGACGGCTCTTCCTTCGGGTGGTACTTGCCGACGTTCTCGATGGCGCGGCCGTCACGACGGGTGCGGGCGTCGGCGATGACCACGCGGTACTGCGGGTTGCGGATCTTGCCGAGACGGGTGAGCTTGATGCGAACAGCCATGTGCTGATCTGCCTTTCGATGGTTGGTCACGGCGCAATTCAGCGACTCGCACGGTCTGCGAGCCCGGTTTTGCGCTTGGAGTGTGTGACCGCCGCGCGGTACGTAACCGGAGACGGGCTGACACTTGTCCAGGAAGGACGATGGTCCATTGTGCCAGACCAGTCCCTCGCTCCTGAAATCGCGTCGTCTGTAAACGGTCGGCCGCCCGGTTCGGATAGTCACGATATGGGGATCTTCAGAAGGCGCCGTCGGCGTAGGCGGGGTGAGGTTGCCGAGGCGGCGACCGAAATCGGCGGTGACGCGGCCGTGGAATTGCTCGCGCCCGGCCTCACGCGGGCCGCTGTCGGCGGTATTCGTGGTGTGATCAGCGGGATCGCGGACCTGCTCAGCTGACAGTCGAGCCGCCGTCGATACCGCGATTCTCCAGCGCAGCAGCACGCGCCGACGGCTCTCGATCAGTAGCGCTTCCGCGCAGGCCTGCCGTGCCGACGGTAATTGGAACAGGTCCGGAGGCCACGACCGTCTCGCCCGCCGCAACGTATACCTCCTGACGGTATCCGCGCGCACCGAGCCGGTACCCCAGAAGTATGGGTTGTCCTGGGGCAATTCCACGAAATGGGCGCTCAGGTCAATGGCTCAGCGAACCAATGGCGCCAGCGTGCGCCCGGCCAGATCTACCGCACCCGGCTCATGGCCGTTCGTCACCATATTGACAATGAGCCCCTGCACGCCGTGATCGAGCACCCGGGTCCGCAGTTGTTCCGCGACTTCGGCCGGGGAGCCGACGAACTGGCGGTCGGCGATGGTCTGCTTGCGCTCGTCTTCCGAGAGCGTGGACAGGTCGACGCCGATGCCGCGCAGCAGATCCTGCTGTTGCTTGCGGGCACGGTCGCCGTCTGCATCGATCATCAGGAAACAGAGGAAGCTGACCTCCAAAGTGCCAGGGTCGCGGCCGATTTCGGCACAGCGCTGGTGCAGCGCCGCCATCTTGCGGGGCAGTTCGGAGGCGTTGCAGACGATATTGAGATGGTCGGCGAAGCGGGCCGCCAGCGCGAAGGTCTTCTTCTCGCCGCCGCCACCGAGCAGAATCGGCAGGTCATTGCGCAGCCGCGGCTCGTTCATGGCGTTATCGGTGTGATACCACTTGCCCTCGAAGGTCGAATGTTCCCCGCGCAGCATCGGGGTAATGATCTGCAGCGCCTCGTCGAGCCGCTGGAATCGTTCGGTGAAGGTACCGAATTGGAAGCCGTAGGACTGATGTTCGAGCTCGAACCAGCCGGCGCCGATGCCGAGTACGGCCCGTCCGCCACTCACCAGATCCATGGTGGTGACGGTCTTGGCGAGAAGTGCGGGATTGCGATAGGTGTTGCCGGTTACCAACGCCGACAACTGAATTCGTTCGGTAGACGCGGCGATTCCGGACAGTGTGGTGTATGCCTCCAGCATGGGATCACTCGGCTGGCCGATACCGGGCAACTGGTAGAAGTGATCCATGACGAAGACCGTGTCGAAGCCGGCGGCTTCGGCCTCCCTGGCCTGCGCGACCACGGTCGGAAAGAGTTCGCTGACGGGCTGGCCATAGCTGAAGTTGGGCATCTGGTAACCGAGGCGAATGGTCATGACCCGACCCTACGCGCGCACCACCCCTACCTTTCCGATCTTGCCCACATCAACCCGCTGACCTGGGGAGATCCCATACGACACACCAGCGATGCGCCGGGTCAGCGGTGACCGGTGACCGGACTGTGGGTTTTGACGAGACGGCCCCGCAGGACGACGTACTGGGGCTCGGTGAGGACGGCCGGGTTGATACGCGGGTCTTCCTGGTAGACAACGAAATCCGCGGGTGCGCCGGACTCGATGCTCGGTCGGCCGAGCCAGGCGCGGGCATTCCAGGAGGCGGCGCCGAGTGCGTCGTGTTCGGACAGCCCCGCCCCGGACAGCGCGGCGATTTCGTCGGCGATGCGGCCGTGGCGAATGGATCCGCCCGCGTCGGTGCCCGCGAAGATCGGAACCCCGGCATCGTGCGCATTGGCGACGGTGCGCCGCACGCGCGCGTGCAGATCGCGCATATGTGCGGCGTAGATGGGGAATTTGCCCGCACTGTCGGCGATTCCGGGGAAGGTATCGATATTGATCAGCGTCGGGACCAGTGCGGTGCCGTGTTCGACCATCAACTCGATGGTGTCGTCGGTCAGACCGGTGCCGTGTTCGAGACAGTCGATACCCGCGTTGATCAGGCCGGGCAGGGCATCTTCGCCGAAGACATGAGCCGTCACCCGCGCACCATTGGCGTGCGCGGCGTCGATCGCCTCCTTCAGGATCGCATCGCTCCACAGCGGTCGCAGATCGCCCACGGACCGGTCGATCCAATCCCCGATGATCTTCACCCAGCCATCGCCGAGCCGAGCCTGTTCGGCGACGATCTCCGGCAGATCGCGCTCATCGTCGAGTTCGATGCCGAGTTCCCGGATGTATCGCCGCGGCCGGGCGATATGACGGCCCGCGCGGATGATCCGCGGCAGTTCCTCGTGCTCATCGATGAAGCGCGTATCGATCGGTGAGCCCGCATCGCGCAGCAGCAGCGCACCCGCGTCCCGCTCGGTCTCGGCCTGCGTGATCGCCCCGCCCCGATCCTCATGTCCCCCGCCGTACCGGATACCGACGTGACAGTGCGCATCGACGAGACCGGGCACGATCCACCCCGTGCCGCACAGTGTTTCGACCCCCGCGACGGGTTCGAACGACACCAGCCCGTCCCGCACCCAGAGGTCACGCACCTCGTCCTCCGGCAGCACCACACCCCGCAGATGCACAGCAACCTCCTCGACGTCCTCGGCATTGCCCAACCTACTGCCGATGCCCCTCGACCGGGTCACCTCACCCGCTCGCGCAGACCGATACGCCGGGCACCCCGTCTTCACACCGGGCACCCCCTGCACGGGATGCCCGGTTAGCAGACAGGGTGCCGATCGAGAGCTCGGTGCGGCAGCGCGACCGAAACGGCTACTTCTTGGGGAAGTTCAGCTTGGACAGGTCGAAACCCTCGAGCCCTGGCGGCAGCTGGTCCAACCCCGCCGGCATACCGGACAGGTCCGGCATACCGGCGGGCATACCGGGCATGCCGGGGAAGCCACCGCGCATCTTGGGGGGCGTCGGTCCGCGACCACCCTTCTTGCCCTTCTTGCCCTTCTTGGTATTGCCGCGGCGCGAACCGGGCAAGCCCATCTGGCGGCCCATCATGGCCATCATCTTCTTGGCCTCGAAGAAGCGGTCGACGAGCTGGTTGACCTCGGAGACCTGCACGCCCGAGCCATTGGCGATGCGCAGGCGGCGAGATGCGTTGATGATCTTCGGATTCGCTCGTTCGGCCGGGGTCATACCGCGGATGATCGCCTGTACCCGGTCGAGCTGCTTATCGTCGACCTGGGCGAGCACATCCTTCATCTGTCCCGCACCGGGGAGCATGCCGAGCAGGTTGCCGATGGGACCCATCTTGCGAATGGCGAGCATCTGATCGAGGAAGTCCTCGAGCGTCATCTCGCCGCTGCCGATCTTGCGGGCGGCTTCCTCGGCCTGCTGCTGGTCATAGACCTGTTCGGCCTGTTCGATGAGGCTCAACACGTCACCCATACCGAGGATGCGCGAGGCCATCCGATCCGGGTGGAAGACGTCGAAGTCCTCGAGCTTCTCACCGGTGGAGGCGAACATGATCGGCGCACCGGTCACATTGCGGACCGACAGCGCCGCACCACCACGGGCGTCACCGTCGAGCTTGGTGAGTACGACGCCGGTGAAGCCGACACCGTCGCGGAAGGCCTCCGCGGTATTGACGGCGTCCTGACCGATCATCGCGTCGAGCACGAACAGCGTCTCGTCGGGCTTGACCGCATCGCGGATTCCCGCGGCCTGAGCCATCAGCTCGGAGTCGATACCGAGGCGACCCGCGGTATCGACGATGACCACGTCGTATTGCTTGCTGCGGGCCTCCGCGACACCGGCTTCGGCCACCGCGACCGGATCGGCCGCCGAAATGCCGAGCGGATTCTCGCCGCCGCCGATGGAGGTGCCGGGATGCGGCGCGAAGACGGGCGCACCCGCGCGCTCACCGACGACCTGGAGCTGGGTCACCGCGCCGGGACGCTGCAGGTCGCACGCCACCAGGAGGGGCTGATGGCCCTGCCCCTTCAGCCATTTCGCGAGCTTGCCCGCCAGGGTCGTCTTACCGGAACCCTGCAGACCGGCCAGCATGATCACCGTCGGCGGGTTTTTGGCGAGGATCAGCCTGCGGGTTTCGCCGCCGAGGATTCCGATGAGTTCCTCATTGACGATCTTGACGACCTGCTGGGCCGGATTGAGAGCGGCGGAGACCTCCGCTCCCTTGGCCCGCTCCTTGATCTTCGCGATGAAACCGCGCACCACGGGTAGTGCGACGTCGGCCTCGAGCAGGGCCAGGCGAATCTCGCGGCAGGTGGCGTCGATGTCGGCCGGTGACAGACGCCCCTTACCGCGAAGATCCTTGAGGGCACCGGTAAGCCGGTCGGACAGGGATTCGAACACCGATCGCGCTCCTGATCTCGTGGGACGTCACTTGGTATCCCAGGGTAATGGGACTGCCCACATGTTCGCGCAAGCGGTGCTCGCTTCCCGGAGTTATTCCATCGTGCGGCGGCGCGGTTTGGCGGTTTTGCGGTAGTCGTGGTTCTCCTGAGCAACCATGAAAACCGCCTCCCGACCGGTGAGACCGAGCTCGAGGGCCAGATCGTCGAGCATGGCCCACGCCACACCGGTCGGCACATCGTGGGTGGCTACGGTGGTGGCAATCGTCATAGCGGTCACAGCCTGCTGTCCGGACAGGGTCCGGCCGGGCAGCCAGGAGACCACCCACCGATCACCGCCGACGCAGCGCGCCATATGCGTGGTCTCGTCACTCGTCATCATCGACGCCGAAACGACTTCAATTGCCACCGACCTGCTCCCCTCGTGCTCGCGATAGCCAGACGCTCTGATATTAGGGTGCGGCAGGCTCGCTGCATACGCTTTCAGCAAATCTTGTGCAAATGTCAATTATCCTGGTCAGGAGACCGAGTTGGTACCGGGTTGGCCGACTCCCTCCGGCGGCTTCGGAGCGGGCCGCGGCACCACGCCCATAACCGCCTTTTCGATGGTTTCGCGACGCTCCGGGATATCGACGCCGAGGTCAAGGCTGAAGGCGTCGACCACGGCGGAACCCATGGTCACCACCTTCGCCCAGCGCACATCCGCACCGCATTCGGCAAATGCCGCGGCCAAACGGCTGAGCAGCCCGATCCGATCCTCGGCACGCAACTCGAGGACCACCTGGCCGGGGGTCGATGTCGCCGACCAGATCACCCGGGGCTGCGCCTGCGCGTACGGGCTGGGACGAGCACCGGTGGCCTCGCGTTCCCGCTTCGCGAGTTGCGCGGACAGATCCAGATCGCCCGCGGTCGCCCGGATCAGCTCCTGCCGCAGCAGGCCGCCATCCGGCGGATCGCCGAACTTCGGGGATACCACGAAAGTATTGACGGCCGCCGAACCCGCACTGCCGACGGTCGCCGAGAGCACTCGCAGCGAATGCAGAGCCAATACCCCGGCGGCATCCGAGAGCAGACCCGGTGTATCCGGTGCGATCACGGTAACCGTATAGGTGTACTTGCCCTCGCCGGGCCGCAGATCGACGTGCACGCCGCCCGCCGCGGCCTTGGCCAGCAGTTCCGGTGCAATCGGCTCCGGCTCCGGCAGCTGATCCCCCGCCATGACCAGGCGGCAGCGTCGCACGAGTTCCCCGATCAGCGAGGCCTTCCAATCACCCCACACCCCCGGGCCGGTGGCCAGCGAATCGGCCTCGGCCAAGGTGTGCAGCAGCTCGAGCAGTTGCACGTCGCCGCCGAGGGCATCGACGACGAGCTGCACGGTATCGGGATCGGCCAGATCGCGCCGAGTCGCGGTGTCGGGCAATAACAGATGGTGGCGCACGATGGCGCTGAGCGTTCGCACATCCGATGGCCACAGGCCGAGTCGCCGCCCGATATGGGTGGCCAGTTCGGCACCGACAATGCTGTGGTCACCGGCGCGGCCCTTGCCGATATCGTGCAGCAGCGCACCGAGCATCAGCAGGTCGGGACGGGCGACGCGGGTGCTCAACGCGCTCGCGTAGGCGACCGTCTCCATCAGATGCCGGTCCACGGTCCAGGTGTGCAGCGCATCGCGGGGCGGCAGGTCGCGCACCGCACCCCATTCCGGAAGGAGCCGGCCCCACAAGCCCGTTCGGTCCAGCGCCTCGACCGCATCGATGGCACCGCGACCCGCTCCGAGCAGGATCAACAGATCGTTGAGCGCGTCCTTCGGCCACGGCTCGCGTAGCTCCGGCGCATCCTCGGAGAGCCGATTGAGCGTGGTCGCGGACATCGGTAGCCCGGTCTGCGCCGATGCCGCGGCCACCCGCGGGATCAGTCCGGGATCGCGCTGCGGCCGCGCATCCCGCGCCAACACGACTTCCCCCGCGTGTTCGACCACCCCCTCATCGAGTGGTCGGCGAACCGGCATGCGTCGAAGCCGGGCGAGGCCACGACGGGGCAGTGCATTGGCGGCGGTGCGCAAACCGACGTCGACGGAATAACTCACGGTCCGCGCCGAATCGCTCAGTGTGCGAGCGAGATCGAAACGGTCACCGATGCGCAAGGCCGCGCCGATCTCGTCGGCATCCTGGGCTCGCAGCTGATCGCGGGCCCGGCCCGCCACCCGATGCAGCTCCGTGCGAACATCCAGCAAACGGCGACGCGCATGCTTCAGACCGCCGCCCGGCACATCCGGTCCGAGCCCCGGCATCGCATCGGTCAGCTGCGCGATGGCCAGCGCGTCGAGCAGTTGGATATCGCGCAATCCGCCGCGCCCGTTCTTCAGATCAGGTTCGGCACGATGGGCGATCGCACCGCTGCGCTGCCATCTGGTCTCGGCCTGTTCGATCAATTCGTCGAAGCGCGAACGGATTCCGGTGCGCCACTCCCGGCGCACCCCACCGATCAGCAGATTGCTCAGCTCCATATCCCCGACGATGTGCCTGGCCTCGAGCATGCCGAGGGCCGCGATGAGATCGTCGGAGGCCACGCGCAACGCCTGCGGCACGGTCCGCACACTGTGGTCGAGTTTGATATGCGCATCCCACAGCGGATACCAGAGCTGATCGGCCACCTCGGCCACCCGCGCCGGATCGACGTCGTCGTGCAACAACACCAGATCCAGATCGGAATACGGCAGCATCTCCTTGCGTCCGAGTCCGCCGACAGCGACCACCGCGAGACCGCTGTCGCGATCGATGCCCAGATCGGTGCCCTTGGTGGTCAGCCACAGATCGAACAGATCGACCAGTGCCGAACGCAGGGATTCCGCGTCCAGCCGCGGATTACGGGGCAGTCCGCCCTCGAGCAATTGATTACGTGCCCGGACCAGGTCGGTCGCGCCATTGGAGACGTTCGTGCCGACATCCTCGGTTACCTGTCTGCCGTCTTGCTCGTGACTACCCACAAACCACCGTCCCTGCGAATGCGTACGGCCCCGCCCCGACCGGGCTATCCGGTGGGAGCGGGGCCGCCGCTCGATTTCGATTTTCCGTTTACAGAGCGTCGGTACCGCGTTCGCCCGTCCGCACTCGGATGATCGACTCCACCGGGGTCACCCAGACCTTGCCGTCACCGATCTTGCCGGTGCGGGAGGCCTCGACGATCACCTCGACGACCTTGTCGACCGAGGCATCGTCCACGACCACCTCGACCCGAACCTTCGGCACGAAATCCACCGAGTACTCGGCGCCGCGGTAGACCTCGGTGTGTCCCTTCTGGCGGCCGTAGCCCTGTACCTCGCTGACGGTCATGCCCAGCACACCCGCCTGCTCCAGCCCGGACTTGACGTCCTCGAGAGTGAACGGTTTGACGATAGCGGTGATCAGTTTCATGTCGTCATGCCTCCTTGACGGCGGTACGTGCCGTGCCACCCACAGCAGCGAAATCGTATGCCGTTTCAGCGTGCTCGGATTCGTCCATGCCCACCGACTCGGCTTCCTCGCTGGCGCGCAGCCCAATGGTGAACTTCACGATATAGGCAATGATCAGGGTCGCGATGAAGGAGAACGCAAGTACCGCACCGGCACCGACGGCCTGACGCCACAACTGGTCGAAACCGCCGCCGTAGAACAGGCCGGTCTTGGCCGCGCCCGCCTCCGGGGCCGCCACCAGGCCGACCATCAGGGTGCCGATGATGCCGCCGACGAGGTGCACGCCGACCACGTCGAGCGAGTCGTCGAAGCCGAACTTGAACTTCAGGCCGACCGCCAGCGCACAGATCGCACCGGCCACGAAGCCGATCGCCAGCGCGCCGACCACATTCACCGAGGAACAGGACGGGGTGATCGCGACCAGACCGGCCACCACACCCGAGGCCGCACCCAGCGAGGTGGGCTTGCCGTCGCGGAACTTCTCCACCAGCAGCCAGGCCAGCATCGCCGCGCAGGTCGCGAGGGTGGTGGTGATGAAGGTCGAACCGGCCAGGCCACCCGAGGTGACCGCGGAACCGGCGTTGAATCCGAACCAGCCGAACCACAGCAGACCGGCGCCGAGCATCACGAACGGCAGGTTGTGCGGACGGAACGGGGTGCTCGGCCAGCCCTTCCGCTTACCGAGCACGAGCACCAGGGCCAAGCCCGCCGCACCGGCGTTGATATGGACCGCGGTACCACCGGCGAAGTCGACCGCGAGCAGTTTGTTCGCGATCCAGCCGCCTTCGTGCACGACATTGCCGTCGGCATCCTTGACGTCGAAGTCGAAGACCCAGTGCGCGACCGGGAAGTAGACGACCGTCGCCCAGATACCGGCGAACAGCAGCCAGGAGCCGAACTTCAGGCGGTCGGCGACCGCACCCGAGATGAGGGCAACCGTGATGATCGCGAACATCAACTGGAACGCGACGAATACCGTCGCCGGAATGGTGCCCGCGAGCGGAATGTTCACGGCCTCGGTGGTCACGGTGCCGGCGGCATCCTTGACCTCGGCAACCGAATTGCCGCCGATCAGACCCTTGAGACCGAAGAACTGCGCCGGATCGCCGACAACGCCGAACTTGTTGTCACCGAACGCGGCCGAGTATCCGTATAGCGACCACAGCACGCCGACCAGCCCCATGGCACTGATGCTCATCATGATCATGTTGAGCACGTTCTTGGAACGGACCATGCCGCCGTAGAAAAACGCCAGGCCAGGCGTCATCAACAACACGAGCGCTGAACTGGCCAGCATCCAGGCGGTGTCACCGGTATCCGGTGCACCGGTAAGGGGAAAAGCCACCTTAATGTCCTCCTCATCTCGGGCCCAGCCGACTCCGGCAATTGGACCTGCACAGAAGGGTCCTCATTCGGTGTTTCATCCGTGATGATGCCGTGTTTCACCTAAGTGAACGCGTGGGGCAGTTGTGTTGCTACCACGTTTCCTGGCGTACACAGACGTTTCATCGCAGGTGTGCTGTGTTGGATTTGCCGCGCATTCGCGCTGCGTGTTCGCGGCCCCCTGGTGTCTCGCGTCCGACCCTGTCGAGCGACCTGCAAGCAGTCGCCAGCGGCGCGGTCGAGACTCGCGTCTGCAGCGCATGCGCTTCGACGGCTCGGCTGTGTTCGATGGCCGCGCCGACGGCGCGGACGTGAGACCGGCCGCGAACTCCTCGCTCGTAAGACTCGCTCCGTGGTGGTTATGTCCGCGCCGGCTGTCGCCGCTGACCGCTCGATCAGCCCAGGAGAGCGTCCACGAAGGCGGCGGGTTCGAAGGGAGCCAGGTCGTCGGCGCCCTCGCCGAGGCCGACCAGTTTCACCGGAACACCGAGTTCGTGCTGCACCTGGAAGACGATGCCGCCCTTGGCCGTTCCGTCCAGTTTGGTGAGCACGACGCCGGTGATATCGACAACCTCCGCGAAGACACGCGCCTGCATGAGGCCGTTCTGTCCGACGGTGGCGTCCAGGACCAGCAGGACCTCGTCGACCACACCCGGAGCGGAGCCTGCGGAGCGACCACGCGTTATCGCCTTCTCCACGACGCGCTTGACCTTGCCCAGCTCGTCCATCAGACCGGTCTTGGTGTGCAGTCGACCCGCGGTATCGATCATGACGACATCGACACCGCCCTCGATACCCGCGCTGACCGCATCGAAGGCGACGGCCGCCGGATCCGCGCCCTCCCGGCCGCGAACCGTCTCGGCGCCGACCCGCTCACCCCAGGTCTGCAACTGATCGGCGGCGGCGGCGCGGAAGGTGTCGGCGGCGCCGAGCAGGACCCGGCGGCCGTCGGCGACCAGTACGCGGGCGAGCTTGCCGGTAGTGGTGGTCTTTCCGGTGCCGTTGACGCCGACGACCAGCAGGATCGACGGATGATCGTCATGCGGGAGCGCACGCACCGAACGGTCGAGTTCCGGACGTAGCGCCTCGACCAATACCTCGCGCAGCACGGCGCGAGCCTGTTCGGTATCGCGAACGCTGCGCGCGGCCATCTCCTCGCGCAGCCGCTCCACCACCGCACTGGTGCTCGCGGTGCCGAGATCGGCCAGGACCAGGGTGTCCTCTACCTCTTCCCAGGAATCGTCGTCCAGATCGCCGCCGCCGAGCAGGCCGAGCAGGCTCTTGCCGACCGCGTTCTGGGAGCGCGACAGGCGGCTGCGCAGGCGGACCAGGCGGCCCGCGGTGGGCTCGATGTAGTCGAGGGCGGGGGCGGTGGCGGCATCGGCGGCGGTGGGCTCGGGGGCGGTTTCCACGGAGGTTTTGTCCGGGGTTGCCGCTGGTGCGGTGTCCGCGGGCGGGGCAGGTGCGGTGTCCGTCGGCGCTGCGGTTCCGGGGTCGGCGGTGTCCGACGGCGCGCCGACATCGGTGCTCGTGGGCGGGGCGGTCGCCCCGTCCGATTCGACAGTGGTATCCGATTCGGCCGTCGCGGTTGCGGATTCGGCCGTAGTGGCCGCCCCATCGGTTTCGACCGAAACAGGCTCCGCGGTGTCGACATCACCCTCGGGCAGGGGCACGTTGGTAATGCCGCGCTTCGGCGCGTCACGCGGAATCGCGGCATCGTCGCCGACATGGGGTTGCCCCTCGGTATCGGTTCGCTCGATCGGCGCGGGCTCCGGGCGTGTCGCGGTGGCCGTGCCACCCTGACTGAAGTTGAAGCCGCCCGAGGCCGCGTAACCGCCCGACCGATCGGTCAGTTCTTTCTCGGCGGCGGGTGGCGTCAGTGTGACGCGACGGCGCTTGTACAGGACGAATCCGGCGACAAACGCCACCACCAGCAGGGCGGCGACAGCGGCAATCAGGATCCAGGCTTCGGAACTCACGCCGACCATCCTTGCAGAACCAGGTCCTTCGCCTTACCACAGCGTCCCGGACCCGACACACAACCCCCGAGATTTCTTGTCCTGCGGAACTTCTCGCGACGGGACAATAGTATCGGCGACGTGACCGATCGAAACGTGCTTGGGGGGCCGCTGGAAGAGTGCGGCACCGATCCTCTCACCGGCTTCTACCGGGACGGCTGCTGCAGTACCGGGCCGGAGGATCTGGGCAGCCATACCGTGTGCACCGTCGTCACGGCTGAATTTCTCGAACACCAGGCGTCCATCGGCAACGATCTGAGTACGCCGCGCCCGGAGAACAACTTCCCGGGGCTGCAGCCGGGAGACCGGTGGTGTGTGGTGGCCGTGCGCTGGTTGCACGCCCACGAGGACGGTGTCGCCGCGCCCGTGGTACTGGCAGCCACCCATGAAAACGCCCTGGAAGTGATCTCGATGGACATTCTGCGCAAATACGCCGTCGACGTCCCGGATGACGTGAGCGATTTGCTCTGACTCCCCCCGCGTCAGGTGCCGACCGTCGATGCCCAGAGCGCTCTGTCCCGGGCAGACGGTCGCCGGGCGGAATCCGAATTCGGTCGGCGTTATCGCAGCGCGGCCACCTCGGCCACCGCGGCGCGGGCCGATCTTCGGCGGTGTGCCTTTTGGCGGCAGGCGGCCGAGCAGTAGCGGGCCGGGCGGCCGGTGCCGGTGAGGCGGATCTCGGTGTCGCAGATCGGACAGCGCGGCGTTTCGTTACGAAGGCCAGTTTCGTTACCAGAATTGGCCGCGGCATCAGGTTTCGTTACGGGCCGGATTCCAGGGTCGGCGCGCATGGCATCCAGCATGATCGCGACAGCCCGAAGCAGTGGCCCGCCGGGGCGTTGACGTCGCTGAACCGCCACGCATCCGGTGAAAACATCCAGTACATCGGCGATTTCGAGATCGGAACGGACCGCGCCCTGACGCTGCGCGGCCGTCAACAGGGCGCCGAGCGCGTGCTGAAAGCGATCGCCAGCGCTGCGTAGCAGCGCCTTCGGCCAGCCGTCATCGGACTGGACGACATCGCAGAGCGCCTGGCTGCGCGGGGCGGAGCTGACCACCTCGGTGCAGACCGCGAAGAATGCGGCACCGGGATCCGGCGCGTCGAGATATTCGGCGGCCAGTGTCGCGAGCCGGTCGATGCGCTGTTGCATGACCGCTTCCAGCAGATCGGTTTTCGTGGGGAAATGCCGATAGACAGTGCCCGCGCCCACCCCGGCCCTGCGGGCGACCTCGGCCAGGGAGACCGAGGTGCCGTGTTCGGCGAAGGCACGTTGCGCGGCGGCCAGCACCAACGCGCGATTGCGGCGGGCATCGGCCCGCGCGGCGACCGCGGACGGCGCCGAAGTGGACAGCGAAGCAGACATTTCGTTACGGCCTTCCGTGCCTGGACCTGGCCAAGCGGGTGATCGCGCCCATATCGTCCGAATACGGGTTATCCGACCCGATTGTATCGAGCAGAGAAGGCGAGTATGTCCCTTCAGCAGAACCCCATCCTGGTCACCGGCGCAACCGGCAAGCAGGGCGGTGCGACCGCGCGCCGACTGCTGGCCGACGATATCGCGGTGCGTGTGCTGGTCCGCGATCCGCAGGCGTCCTCGGCCCGTGCACTGGCCGACGCGGGCGCCGAACTGGTGACCGGTGATTTCGACACTCCCGCAACGCTGGACGCCGCCGTCGCCGGAGCGCGCGGTGTATTCCTCGTGCCCCCGGCCGCTTTCGGACCGAACGGCTGGCAGGCCGATTTGGAGGCCACCCGCGGCATCGCGGTGATCGACGCGGCCAAGCGTGCGGGGGTCGAACAGATCGTCTTCACGGGTGTCGCTTCGATAACCGATGACGCCGCCTGGGGCCAGGCTGGAAAGAAAAGCATCGAGGATGCCGCGGCGGCCAGTGGATTGCGCTACACCCTGTTGCGTCCGGTGCGCTTCATGGAGAACTACATCATGCGCGGCAGTCCGGTGGACGGCATCGTCGACGGCGTGCACAGGCATCTGTTCCCGGCCGACCAGCCGCTGCAGATGATCGCGATCGACGATATCGCGGCCTTCGCCGCACTTGCCTTCGCCGACCCGGACCGCTTCCACGGCCGAATCCTCGAATTGGCCGGTGACGCAATAACTCCCATCGCGGCCCTGGCGGCGATCACGCGGGCCACCGGATATCCGCTGCGTTACCACGAGGTCACCGAGGCCGAAGCGGATGCCCTCGGCGAACAGATCGGCAACACTTGGCGGTTGGTCCGCAAGTCCGCCGGATGGCACGCCGACATCCCCGCGCTCCGGGAAATCTATCCCGCCCTCAACACCCTCGAATCCTGGCTCACCACAACCGGTGCCGCCGAGATCGAGGCCCAGCAGAACGGCGACCGCCGCGCCGCCGCACACTGAGCGAATCGTCGGGATCCGCACTTGGTGCGCACACGGGATGCGGATCCTGAGGTGGCGGAGGTCAGGTGTCCGGTGGAGGTTCGAGTGCGTCGCGCGCGAAGGCTCGGCGAATGCGGTTCAGCAGGCCGTCGGTGCTGGGCAGGGTCGCGTCGCGGCACGCGGCGAGGGTGCGCCCAGTGTGCGGATGATCGGGGCCGAGGAGCCGGAGCTGATCGGTGAGCAGTTCCTCCAGTTCTTTTGCGGCAGTCGCGGTATCGCCGGCGCGGCCACGCGCCCGCGCCAGGTGATATCGGGTCACCAGGGTGCGTGGGTGCTCCTCGCCGAAGATGCGGTACTCCTCGATGAGCAGCCGTTCGAATTCGCCGACAGCGACGGCGACGGCACCGGTTTCACAACGCCAGAGCGCCAGTTCATTTCGATTCAGCAGCGTGTCCGGGTGATCAGGCCCGAGGACCCGGATGCGGTCGGCGAGTAACGATTCCAGCTCGGCGACCGCGCTGGGCAGATCCCCGGACACGGCACGCCAACAGGCGAGATCGTGTCTGGTGCGGAAGGTATTCGGATGTGCTGGTCCGTGCACCCGGGTCCGGTCGACCAGGACCGACTCGAATTCGGCCAGGGCAGTGGCGATCGCACCGCTCGCGGCGCGGAAGTACGCGAGATTCGCACGGGTGCGCAAGGTATCGGGATGGTCCGGACCGAGCACACGCAGGCGGATCGGCAGCAGCTGTTCGAATTCGAGGCAGGCGGCGTCCGGATCGCCGCCGGCACCACGGAAGTAGGCCAGATTGTGCAATGTCGACAAGGTGTCGTGGTGATCCGGGCCGAGAATCCGGCGCCGATCGCGCAGCAGCCGTTCGTATTCGCCGATGGCCGTGGCGTATTCGCCGGTCTCGGCGCGCCATCGGGCCAGATTGTGGCGGGTCCGCAGCGTATCGGGATGGTCCGGGCCGAGTACCCGGCGCCGGACCGGAAGCAGCCGCTCCAGGTCGATGAGCGCGGCGGTGATATTGCCGCTCTCGCCGCGCCAGAAAGCGAGATCGGCGCGAGTGCGCAGGGTGTCGGGATGGTCGGGCCCGAGCACCGCGAGCTGATGGGTGAGCAGTTCCTCGTATTCGGCCACGGCGGTCGTGGTGTGGCCACGCTGTCCACGGAAGAAGGCAAGCTTGGTCCGGGTGCGCAGGGTGTCGGGATGGTCGGGTCCCAGCGCGGCGAGCTGGTCGGCGAGCAAACGCTCGTATTCGCTGACGGCCGTGGCGGGATCGCCGCTCTCACCGCGCCAGTAGGCGAGTTGGTAGCGAGTGCGCAGCGTATCGGGGTGGTTGGCGGGCAGGACCCCGAGTCGATCGACGAGCAGTCGGCGGTACTCGTCGAGAGCCGTTGTCGGATCACCGCTTTCACCGCGCCAGAAGGCGAGTTCGTCCCGCGTTTGCAGCGTATCGGGATGTGCGGGGCCGAGCACCTGGAGCCGGGCCGGAAGCACCTTCTCGAATTCGGCGACCGCGGTGACATAGTGACCGATTTCACCGTACAGATGTGCGAGGTTATGGCGCGATCGGAGCGTGACGGGGTGATCCGGTCCGAGGATGCGCTGTTCGTCGGCGATCAATGTCCGGAATTCGGCGATGGCGGTGGTGTGGTCACCGCTGGCGCCGTGCCAGTCGGCGATGCTGCTGCGGGTGCGCAGCGTATGCGGGTGGTCGGGTCCGAGAATGCGCGTTCGATCGGTGAGCAGTTGCTCGAATTCCGCGATGGCGGTGGCATGGTCACCGCTGGCGCCGTGCCAGCGCGCGATGTCGTTTCGGGTGACCAGTGTCCGCGGATCATCGCTGCCGTGCACGCGTTCCTGCTCCGCGAGCAGCGTACGGAGTTCGGCGATGGCGGTGGCATGGTCACCGCTCTCGGCGTGCAGCTGAGCGAGATGGTGGCGGGTGGTGAATATCGCCGGATGGTCGGAGCCGAGAATGCGCTGCTGATCGATGAGAAGATGGTGGAAATCGATGATGGCGGTGGCGAGGTCGCCACTTTCGCCGCGCCACCGGGCGAGCTCACGCCGGCTGGCGAGGGTGTCGGGATGGTCGGCGCCGAGCACGCGCAGCCGGTCGGTGAGCAGACGCTGATACTCCACGATGGCCTTCGCGAGATCGCCTTGTTCGCCGTGGAAGTGCGCGAGATCGTCCCGGGTTCGCAGGGTGTGCCGATGCTCGGCGCCGAGGACCCGGGTTCGATCGACGACCAGCTGCTCGAATTCGGCCACGGCGGTGGCCAGGTCACCGCTCTCGCCGTGCCAGCGAGCGAGGTTGGTTCGAATGGTGAGGGTGCCCGGATCGTCGGCCCCGAGCACCCGAGTCCGCTCGACGAGCAGCTCCTGATGCTCGGCGATAGCGGCGGCCAGGTCACCGCTTTCGCCACACCAGAAGGCGAGATTTTTTCTGGCGGTGAGGGTGTCGGGATGGTCGCGGCCGACCGAGGTCACGAAGGAGGGGATCCATGCGGCCCACTGATCACGGTTGTCCGCGGCCCGCAATGTATCCAGATCCTTCAAAAAGGCAACCGCCGCAGCCGAATCCCCGTAACCGAGGTAATGACGCACCGCCGATCGTCGCGCGTAATCGGAGATCCGCGGGGAATGCCTCGACGAACCGGCGTCCTGCTCGATCGCCTGCACCAGCGCCCGATCCGCCTTCCTGCGCCGCACGATGGGACGGTCGGCGGCCAGCGCAGGACGAAAGGCATTGTGCGCCAGGCCGAGCATCTCATCGGAGGTACCGGGACGCCCTCGACTTACCAATACGCCGAGTCGAACCACGAGATCGCGAATCCGGTTGGTGCTCAGGCCGACACCGAGAAACGCCAGCGCGCCTTCCAACAGTTCCAGCGGCAGCACCGGACCCGCACCCGCCGCCAGCAGAACGCCGAGCAGTGCGAACATTGCCTCGGCCGGACCGGCATCGACTTCGTCGACCACATCACGGACCCGACGCCAGACCAGCGTGTCCAGCCCGATGCCCGCGGCCAGATCCGAAGGGGTGATGTCGGAACGGATCTCGATCAACAGCCGGGCCAGCAGCCAACCACCGGCGGGGGTCTGTTGGAGTAGACCGTCGATCCATTCGCGCCAATTCGTATGTTCGGTGTGCCCCCGAGCCGCCGCGACGGTTTTGGCGAGGTCCGGAGTCGTCGGCGCGGGCAACTCGATTCGATGCATATGGGCGAGCTGGGCCGAGTTCTCGATGCCGGTTCCTTCACGGACGCCGACGATGAGTCGAACATGGGCCAGTTCAGGACGACAGGTCAGCTCGGCGATCGCGTCCACGAGCAGTGCTCTGGTGCCCCGCGGCGGATGATCGAGCCCGTCCACCACGATATGGACCGGTTTCGTCGCGTCCAGTCTGGCCAGCGGCTGCAGAATGGTGATATCGAATTGGTCGAGCCGGCTGCTGTCCTGGTCGGTGAGATCGAATTCGACCACGCGAGTCGCCGCGTTGAAGCCGTCGAGCCTGCTGCCGAGCTGGTAGGCCAGTTCCGCGGTGAAGGATTCCACAGTGCTTGTCGCGTCGAGGAATACCGCCGCCGTAATGTATCCGACCTTGATCGGCAGAATATCCACCCAGCCGGGCCGGATGAGAGTTGCCATGAGCGTGGATTTGCCGCAGCCCGCGGGCCCGATGACACCGCGCAACCGATGGGCGCCCGCGTCGACCACGCCGATGAGCCGCTCGCGCAGCGACCGCGACACCACCAGACCGTTGATCAACTGATCGATGAAACCCGCTGCGGCGCGACCACTTACCGCGTCATCGTGCCGGGCCACATTGGGGACCAACCACAGTCCGGGATCGCTGCTGCGGTTGCGGATTCCGGAGGTGAAGGAAAACGATTGCGGCTCCAGGGCCGGACACAAACGCAACGGCTGCACCAGATCCGAGGGCAACAGGCTCTCGCCGCCGCGCGGCACACCCTTGCCGAAGGTGGTGATGACCGTCTTGGTGAAACAGCCGAAGTAGGCGGGACCGCGCCCGGTGGCGACCAGCAACTCGATCCGCCCGTTCGGTCCCGCCGCCTCCGGCCAGCGCCGCGCGGCGCCGCGGACACCTTCTTCGGTTTCGCAGGCGTCGACCAAAATGATCAGGCCGTCCAGTCCGGACGATGCGTTCAGCCGTTCCTGAATCTCTTGGGTCAGATGAAAGGCATTGTGCACGTTCAGCGTCGGGGCGGGCGAGTCGTGCGCGAGCAGGTAGAAGTTCTCCGACGCGGTGGTCATGCCATGGCCGATGAAGCTGATCAGCAGCGTCGCTTGCCGTTTCGACGCCTTATCGAAGGCTTCGTCTACCGCATCGACCAACTCGCGGAAAGTCGGGTTCAGCAGCGGACCGTGGTGATCGGTGGCGGACTGCCATCCGCCCAGGTCACGCAGTTCGGTGTGGAGCTCGGTGGCGTATTCGTCGGTGAAACCCAAGGTGGGCAGCGCTGCGCACTCCGAGCCGACTACCAGCGCCACCCTCCCGCTCATATTCCGCAACGTACCCGGCGGGCGTCGGCGCCGGGCCACAACGGGGAATCGAAAAGGCCACGATCACAAGGGAATTGTGAAGGGCACTTACACTCAGCTGGCCGCGCCGACCGGGGTCAGGGTCTCCCCGCGCAGCCGCTGACTGATCACCTGAGTGATGCCGTCACCGCGCATGCTGACGCCGTAGAGGGCATCGGCGATCTCCATGGTCGGCTTCTGGTGGGTGATGACGATCAGCTGACTCTTCTCGCGCAGCTGCTCGAACAGGCCGATGAGGCGGCGCAGATTGGTGTCGTCCAGCGCGGCCTCGACCTCGTCCATCACGTAGAACGGCGAGGGGCGGGCGCGGAAAATGGCCACCAGCAGGGCAACCGCGGTCAGCGACTTCTCGCCACCGGACAGCAGCGACAGTCGCTTTACCTTCTTGCCGGGCGGGCGGGCCTCCACCTCGATACCGGTGGTCAGCATGTCCGACGGATCGGTGAGCACCAGCCTGCCCTCACCGCCTGGAAACAGTTTCGCGAAAACGCCGACGAATTCGCGTTCGACGTCCTCGTAGGCCTCGGTGAACACCTGCAGGATGCGCGCATCCACCTCGGCCACCACGTCCAGCAGATCCTTGCGTGCACTCTTGACGTCCTCGAGCTGGGTGGCGAGGAAGTTGTAGCGCTCCTCCAGCGCCGCGAACTCTTCCAGAGCAAGGGGATTCACCTTGCCGAGGGTGGCGAGATCCTTCTCGGCGCGCTTGGCCCGGCGCTCCTGGGATTTGCGGTCGAACGGCATCGGCGCGGGCGGGACCACCTGCTCACCGCGCTCCTTGGCCTGCTCGTACTCCTGCCACTCCAGATCCGAAGGCGGCAACGACACATCCGGACCGTATTCGGCGATCAGATCGGTCAGTGCGATGCCGAACTGTTCGGCAATGGTCGCCTCGAGCTGCTCGATACGCAGTGCCGCTTGCGCTTTGGCGACCTCGTCGCGGTGTACGGCGTCGGTGAGTTGGGCCAGTTGGGTGGTCAGCGCACGGACCCGTTCCTTGACCTGCTCGACCTGACCGGCGCATTCGGTGCGGCGGCGCACCAATTCGTCGCGGCGCGCACCAGCTTGCGCCACAACGGATTCCAATTCTGCGGCGACCTTGGCACCGGATTCGGCAACGGCGGCAGCGACTTCGGCGGCCTGCCTGCGCGCGGCCTGTGCGCGTTCGGCGCGCGCCCTGGTCTCGCGTTCGGCGCGCGCGGCCCGGCGCAGCGAATCAGCCTTGCCGCGAACCGATTCCGCACGTTCCTCGGAGGTACGCACGGCCAAGCGGGCCTCCACCTCCATGGACCGTGCCTCGGCCAGTGCCGCGGCGGCTTCCTCGCGGTCGCGGCCAGCGGAGTCGGTGCCCGCGGCGCCCATGCCATCGTCGGCATCGGATTCGATCTCGGTGCGGCGCAGCCGTTCTTCGAGATCGGCCAGCGCCGCCAGTGCCTCGTCGCGACCGGACTCGGTTTCCGCGCGCTGCCCGGTGAGCCGGTCGATATCGGTTTGAGCCGTGCGCGCCACCTCGCCGAGCCTGCCCAGGCGGTCGTAGATCACGACCAGGGCCTGATCGGATTCGTGCAGTGCGAGCAGTGCCTGATCGACGGCGTCTTTGCGATCGGCTTGTTCGGCCAACGCACCGGACAGGGCCGCCTCCAGTTCTTCGGCGCGGCGTTGCGCGGCGACCAGTTCGACCTCGGCGGCATCGATATCGGCCTGGATCTCCAGCTGACTCGGTGCGCGATCGGATCCGCCGAGCACCCAACCGGTTCCGGTGAGATCACCGTCGCGGGTGACCACACGCAGCTCCGGCCGAGCCCGAACCAGTTCGGTGGCGGCGGCGAGATCGTCGACCACGGCGACACCGACAGTCAGCGCGGCAATGGCGCCGCGTACATTGTCCGGTCCGTCGACCACGTCCGCCAGCCAGCGCGCTCCGCCGGGCGGCACACCGTCGGACGTGATCGGCGCGACCGCCGCATCGAAGACCAGCGCGGCGCGACCGCCATCGGCCTCCTTCAAGGCTTGTACCGCGGCGTGTGCGGAGTCTCCGGTATCGGCGGCAACGGCGTCGGCGAGCGGGCCGAGGGTCGCGGCGACGGCGGCCTCGTAACCACCGTGCACCCGGATCAGCCCGGAGAGCGGACCGAGCAGGCCCTGTGCGCGATTCTCGACCAGCCAGGCGGCGCCGTCCTTGCGCGCCGAACCCATACCCAGTGCTTCGATGCGGGCACTCAGCGACGCGACTCGCTTAGTGGCATCGCGATCCTGTTCCCGCAGCTCCGTGACGCGCTGATCGGCCAATTCGAGAGCCTGCACCGCATGCTCGTGCTGGGCGTCCAGACCGGCCTCACCGGCCTCGAGTTCACCGAGTTCGCCCTGGCCCGCCTCGAATTCGGCCTCGGCCGTCTCGCCGCGCTGGCGCGCCTCGCCGATCGCGACGGTGAGCCGGGTGATCTCCGCGTCCACCGACTGGGATCGGGTGCGCAGGGTTTCGACCTGGCCGGACAGCCGAGCCAGCCCCTCACGACGGTCGGCGATGGCGCGCACCGCGGCCAGATGGGCCTGTTCGGCGGCCTTCGCGGCCTGCTCGCGCTCGGCCAGCGCCTCGCGCGCGGCCTCCAGGGTTTCGGACGCGATTTCGACCGCCTCGCGCAGTTCGGCCTCCTCGGCCTCCACCCGTTCGGCCTCGGCCTCGAGCTGCTCCGGATCGCGGCCGCTGCCGACGGGCAGTTCGGTGTGCAGGTTGCGGGCTCGGTCGCCCGCGATTCGGATGGTGGCATTGACCCGCTCGGCCAGCGCGGACAGCTGGAACCAGATCTGCGCGGCGGCCTCGGCGCTCGGGGTCAGCCGAGACAGCTGGAACTCCTGCTGTGCCAGTGCGGCATTCCCGGCATCGAGTTCGGTCTGCACCGTGATCTGCTGTTCGCGTGCGTACGCCTCTTTGCTCTGCTGGCTCTCCAACTCGTTGCGCCGGGTGACCAGATCGTCGGCGGCCAGTCGCAGGCGCGCGTCGCGCAGGTCGGCCTGTACGGTCTGGGCGCGGCGGGCCACCTCGGCCTGTCTGCCGAGCGGTTTGAGCTGGCGGCGCAGCTCGGTGGTGAGGTCGGTGAGGCGGGCGAGGTTGGCCTGCATCGCCTCGAGTTTGCGAACCGCCTTTTCCTTGCGCTTGCGGTGTTTGAGCACGCCGGCCGCCTCTTCGACGAAGGCGCGGCGGTCCTCGGGGCGCGATTCCAGGATGGCCGAGAGTTGGCCCTGTCCGACGATGACGTGCATTTCCCGGCCGATGCCGGAGTCGCTGAGCAGTTCCTGCACATCCATCAGGCGACAGGAGCTGCCGTTGATCTCGTATTCACCTGCGCCGTCGCGGAACATACGCCGGGTGATGGAGACCTCGGCGTAGTCGATCGGCAGCGCGCCGTCGGAGTTGTCGATGGTCAGCGTGACCTCGGCGCGACCGAGCGGCGCGCGTCCGGAAGTACCGGCGAAGATGACGTCCTGCATCTTGCCGCCGCGCAATGCCTTCGCACCCTGTTCGCCCATCACCCAGGTGAGCGCGTCGACGACATTGGATTTTCCCGAGCCGTTCGGGCCGACCACACAGGTGATGCCCGGCTCGAACCGCAAGGTCGTCGCGGACGCGAAGGACTTGAAACCCTTCAACGTCAGACTCTTCAGGTGCAAATTCGACGACCCTTCCCTGCGCGATGGTCGGACAATTCGTCGTTCCACTAGGCGACCAGCCATGGTATCCGCCGAGCATCGGCTGCCCGGTCAGCGGGCTGACACCGCTCGGCCTCCTCCGTAGGTTATCGACTCCGCGCCCGATGTCACGCATTTCGGTGTGCTCCATATTTGCTGGCCGCGCGTTAGTTTCGCACCCCCCGTCGGTGTTCGCACCTCGGGCGTGCAGGGTGTCGATATTGCGGAAGGTGGCGGGGGTTCGGCGTGCCGCGCAGATCAGCAACCGCTTGGCGTCCAGGATGATTCGCGCATCGACGAGTTCTTCGGCGCTGCGGCAGATGTTCTCCCTGGCCACGCGGTTGGGATAGCCGCGTTGCGCATGGTCGGGCACTCCGACTCCGCCGGACTGACCGGTATGCGCTTGCGGTATCGCCGGACTGCCGGGGCGCATACGATCCAGTCTGATTCGCCAGCGGACCGTTCGTTCGGGAGTGCAAAGCATGTCATCGGCCAAGACCAGCATTGTGCTCGGTCTAGTCCGGCATGCGACAACGCTGCGCCTGACGCGGATCGCGACCCTGGTCCTGGGGAGCCTGGTGTTTCTGTATGCGTGCGAGGTCAGCCGGGAAAGCGATCTGTCCGATGTCTGGGTGCAGGTCGCCGTCGCCGCCGGATTCGCGCTGACCGGCCTGATTACCGCCTGGTTCGAGGTGCGGGCCGCCGACCACGCCGCCACCCGCGCCCGCACCGACATTCGTGGTTTCCTCATCGAATCCGACGGCATAACGGTGCGGGCCCGCATCACCCGCTCCGGCGATCTCGTCTTCCACGGCCATGACACCAGTGGCACCCATCCGGCCTACGAATGGGATTGGGCCTTCCGCGCCACCACCTTCCCCAGCATCCGCGCCGCTCTCGGCGGCGGCCGGGGCGATCTGCTCGACCTGCTCGAACACACCGTTCCCGACCTGGACCGCCGACACCGCCACGACCCTGGCGCCTGGCTGCACAACCAGGGCATCCCCGCGGCGTTCCGCGAACGCGGCGATACGTCCCATCGCATCACCCGTGAGCTGCCGGTGGTCAACCCCGAAGCCCCCGAACAGGATCCGTCTCGCGAATCCACCCGCGCACACGAGCTGTCGAGCATGCGCCGCAGCGCCCTGGTGGACCCGCCGCGCCCCAACCGATCGACCCGCCGCGACCCACCACGCGACCAGGACCCTCCAGCCCGTACCCGCCGCAGAGCCGCTGCCCCCCAACCCTCCCAAGATCCTCGGAACTCGGCCGGACACTACGACGAACCACCAACCCGACGCCGCGATCAGCCGTCGAACATCCGCCGAAGAGCCGGCGATCGGCGGGAGGCACAGTTGGCGGCTCATCCGGACAGAACGAGCGATCACCGGGATGCCCCGCCAAGCGATCGTCGGGACGCACCACCGAGCGATCAGTGGGACGAACCACCGACACGTTCCCCCCGGCGATCGGACGCATCCCGCTACGAACCCTCGCCCGATCATGGGGTCGATCCCTCGGCCGCCCGTCGCGCAACCCCCATGAATTCGCCTCGGCCCGAGCCTTCGAGTGAACGCTGGGACGAGCACCCGGACGCACGCGGCCGTCTGGACCAGAGTTCCCGCACACATCACGACTGGTCGGATCCGTACGGCTATGAACCGCCGATGGATCGGCGAAACGAACCACACACGGGTCGAGGCACACCACCCGGCCGACGCGCCCCGCGATGAACTGGGCGCACCGGGAGGCGCCCGTCGCGAAACCCCTACGGATCCACGGCGGTCGCCACCGTCGGGTGATACTCCCGCCACCCGCTCCGGAGAACGCGACTACCGCACCGGCGCGCCCAGCGACGAAGGCTCCGGCGCACACCGCCACCTGCTATCCGGCGCGCACCCCAACGACCCCCTCAGCCGAACCAGCGATAACAACAGCGGCGAAGTGAGCAATTCAGTCGGCGTCACCGCAGGTCGCACCAGCTCATGAGCGGATACCGCGCCGCGTAGCGCATCGAGGCAGTGGCGGAACCGAGCGCATCGGCGGCAACCGAGTGAGCAGACCGCGCGTGTCCGCGGTCGATCGCCCGACCGCATGGCCGCATTCATCGAGGCCAATGCGTCAGCCCCGGATCTTGTACGCACCGCCACCGGGCCCGAGCGCGGCCGCTTCTGCAACGCACCGCCACACCAGGGTTGACATTCCACATTGGAGGGTGCATTCTGATTTCACCTTCCAATGTGGAATATGGATCTAGTCGTTAGGAACTCGACATGGAAATCTCGCCTGGTACTCGGGCCTCCGATGCGGAGCGCGAGAAGGTCGTGCGACTGCTCGGACGGCACATGACGGACGGTCGGATCGATCTCGCCGAATACGATCAGCGCGTCGCGCGCGTCTATGAGACCGGCGTTCGCGACGATCTGCAGCTGGTGCTGTCGGATCTGCCGAAGTTGCCGAAAGAGTCTGCCGCACAGAAGAATACGATGAGCCGCTTCCCGATCTGGCAACAGATCGAAGGTACCTCGTGGCTCGGCGTGAGCGTGCTCGTACTGACCATCTGGGCGGCGATCTCGATCAGCGTCGGTGAATTCACCTATCCGTGGCCGATCTGGGTCATCGGTCCGTGGGGTGCCGTCCTCGCATTCCGAATGCTGGCCGGTTTCGAATCGGGCCGATTCGGCCGTCACACCAACTGATCACGGCCAGCGCTCCAGCCGGGGCAGGACATCGAGAACGCCACTCCATCAGTACATCTCGACACCGACCGGGCGAGCCGGCCGCTCACCTGAGATCAGCAGCATCGCGGGTTCTTCGGGATCGTATTTGCGGTGGCTTCGAGCAAGGCTACGGTGCGCGACCCGATGCTGATACCGATGATGTTGGTACGCATCGGGTTTGCGTCTCGATCTTCGGTGGTATTACGGAATCGTGAGGGCTTCAAAGTATTTGGCCTCGCTCGTGAGTGTGCTGATGGCCGGTTTCGCGATTTCTGCGGTATCAGTTCGCCCGGCGATGGCGGCACCGCAAGTGGTCGGCGAGACACCGCTGGACAATGCGGTCTCGCAAGTGGACATCTACTCACCCGCGATGGATCGGGTGGTGAGCAACAGGGTGATTCGAGCCGCGGGTGGTCCCGCGCCGACGCTGTATCTGCTCACCGGAATCGGTGGTGGCACCGATGGCATCTCGTGGTGGGACGATACCGACGTCCGGCAGTTCTTCGCCGATAAACATGTCAACGTGGTGATGCCGATCGGCGGTGCGTACAGCATGTACACCGATTGGCTCAGCGACGATCCGGTGGTCGGCCGCAACCGGTGGCAGACCTATCTCTCGCGGGAACTTCCGGCCGTCCTCGACCCCCGACTCCGCAGCACCGGACGCAATGCGATCGCTGGTGTGTCGATGAGTGCCGGGTCGGCGGTGGACCTGGCGATCCAGTCGCCCGATGTGTACAGCGCGGTGGCGGCCTACAGCGGATGCCCATGGACATCGGATGCGCTCGGGGTGGCGATGGTCAGCGCGCAGGTCGTGCGCGGCGGTGCCAATCCGGTGAATATGTGGGGTGAGCTGGGCCAAGAGATCTGGCGGAGGCACGACGCATTCGCCAATGCGGGTGCCTTGGCTGGAAAGACGATCTACCTCTCGGCTGCCACCGGCACTCCCGGTCCGATCGACGAAGGCGGACTCGGCTTCCCACCCGTCGAGGCCATCGCCAGCTCCTGCACGGACGCATTCGCCGACCGCCTCACCGAACTCGGACTCCCCGCGATCCACATCAACCGTCCCGAAGGCTCTCACACCTGGGGCCAATTCGAAACGGACCTGCACGACTCCTGGCCCCACCTGGCCCGAGCCCTCACCGCATAACCACACCTCCCCCGCCGCGCGCGGACGTGAGGTTGCCGACCGTGTGGGGCGGGACACTACCGTGGGGTGGCATGGACAGCGTCGCTTCGGTGGAGTGCGTCGATGTCGGCGCGCCTGCGCGTAGTCGGCGGAGGCCAGGGGGGCGGCGGGGTGTGCTCGGGGTGGCCTTCGGGCTTGTGCTGGTGCAGCTGGTGGTGCGGTGGGGGGTGGCGGGGAGTGGGTTTTTCTACTGGGACGATCTGATTCTGGTGGGACGGGCGGGGAGCTATCCGCTCTGGTCGGCGGATTTGCTCTTGTACAACCACGATGGCCACTTCATGCCGTTGGCGTTCGCTACTGCGTGGGTGGTGACTGCGCTTGCGCCGTTGACGTGGGCTGGGCCGATGGTGTCGCTGATCGTGTTGCAGTTCGCGGCTTCGGTGGCGGTGGTGCGGATGCTGGTCGTGCTGGTGGGGGTGCGGTGGGCGATTCTGGTGCCGCTCGGGTTCTATTTATTCTGTCCGCTGACGCTCCCGGCGTATGCGTGGTGGGCCGCCGCGCTCAATGCACTGCCGCTGCAATTCGCGCTCGCGTGGGTGATCGGTGATGCAGTGCGGCTGGTCGAGACGGGACGGCAGCGGTATGCGGCGTCGGGTGTCCTGGTGCTGGGGGTGGCGCTGCTCTTCTTCGAGAAGTCGGTGATCGTGCCGTTCGCCGCCTTCGCTGTTGCGGTGCTTGTCCGGCACGTCGACGGTCTCGGATCCGCGCTGCGAGTTGTGGCGCGGCGCGGGGCGGCGCTGTGGGGCGGATCCGGTCTGGTGATCGCCTGTTGGCTGGCCGGATATCTGACGGTGGTGGATGTTTCCGCCATGCATACCAGTCCGGCGGAGTTGCGTGACTTATTACCCGGCGCAACGTCATTGGGGATTGTGCCGACGCTGTTCGGCGGACCGTGGAGTTGGGAGCGCTGGTTGCCGTCGACACCGTGGGCGGATCCTCCGGTGTGGGCGGTGGTGTCGGCCTGGATCGCGTTGTGTGCACTGGTGCTGCTGTCACTGCGTGCCCGACTTCGTGTCGGGCCGGTCTGGGTGATGGCCGCGGCATACGTGCTCATCGCCCAACTGCCGGTCGCATTGGCCCGCAGCGGACCGAACACCGCTGCCGAACTCATGCAGTCCCTCCGCTATTTCGCCGATATCGCAGTGGTATCGACCGCAGCGGGTGCGCTGATACTGCGTGCCCGACCGCGGGATCATGCTTCGGACTTACTTCCAGATCGGGGAGATGACGTGACAGTCCCAGGCAGTGGGGATACACCGGCTCCCGCTGCGCGGGGCGGGGCGGGGTTACCGGTGCGGGGGCCGGGGTGGTGTGGTGGTCGGGTGGTGGGGTGGGTTATCGGGATAAGTGGGCGCTGGTCGGGTTCGATGGCAGGTTCGCGGGTTGCGGCCGTGTCGGCGGCGGCGTTTCTGGTGAGCAGTCTTTGGTCTACCGCGTCTTTTGTGCAGTCTTGGCGGGTCAATCCGACGAGAACGTATATGGCGAATGTGAAGTCGGCGTTGGCGGGGACGGATGGGGTGCCGTTGCTCGAGCAGGAGGTGCCGTGGAATGTGTTGAATCCGACGGCGTATCCGCAGAATCTCACGAGTCGTGTGCTCGCACCGCTGGCACAGCCCAACACCTTTGCCGATTCGACTCCGCAGCTGCGAATGATCACTGATACCGGTGCGATCGTCGAGGCGGCGGTTTGGTGGAACCGCAGTATTCTGCCCGGACCGGAGCCCGGCTGTGGCTACCGGATCCGGGGGCCGCAACCGACCGATGTTCCACTCGACGGGCCGATGCTCGAACACGAATGGACCGCAAGGCTCAACTATCTGGCCAACCGAGACGGACGCATCACGGTGTCGTTCGAACACGGCGATCCCGTGGCCGCCCCGGTCCGCAAGGGACTGAATACCGTCTACATCCGCGTGGTCGGTAGCGGTTCAACCCTCCGAATCAGCCCTCGCACACCAGGACTCGACCTCTGCCTCGGGGTCGGGCCGGTAGGAGTCGCGTCCTACGACAACTGACCTCGGGCCGTCAGCCACGGCCGTCATGGTCACGGCTCGACGCTGAGGATTGGCGCATGCGTGCAGGTCAACCACCCGCACTGTGGCGACCGGAAACCCGTTCGTCAGCTGAACTCACTGTCATGTCGGATCGAATGGAACGATCAGCCCATTCTCGGAGAACTACAGAATGGCGAAGGCGACAACCAGACCGAGCGCGAAATGCGCGGCGGCCACCACGAGCACCTCGGTGGTGTACACATCGGATGCCAGCGCCGCGCCGATATCGATGCCGAGCGCGCGCTCGAGCACCCGCACTGAGATCACCTGCGCGACAATACCGACCAGCCCGTAGACGCTGGCCGCGATGAGCCCCTCGGAGAGTTTGCCCGCCGAGGCGTACGTCGCCAGCACCACGATCAAGGCCATGCTGACCATGCCCGCGGCGGTGACGATGATGGCATTGGGCTTACCCGCGGCGACCAGCGCGCGCAGCTTGCCGGGGGTGGTCAGATCGATGGCGTAGAAGCCGACGAGCATGAGGGCCAAGCCGACAATGGCGTAGAGGACGATGGCGCCGACGCCGGTGCCGAGCGAGTTCCAGTAACCCGATTCGAGGGCAACTGCGGTCATCGTGATCCTTCCGAGGTGAGGTCGCGTAGGGAGCTACTGTGTAATGCGGTGCGGGACAAAGGCCGAGCCGTCGTCGGTGATCAATCCGGCGGTTTCGCGTATCCCGAGCCCAGCCGCATTGTCGCCGACGATCCAGGCGCCCAGGACCGGGCGCATGTCGTCGAATTCCGGTAGCGGGTCCAGCAATTGGTAGACGAATCCCTCTTCGCCGTAGACCCCACCGGTGGCCGTCTCCAGGCCCGCGCCGACAATGGTCATATTCGCGCCCTCGCGCCCGAGCTTCGGCTTGCGAATGTATTCGGTGAGTTCATTGGGCTGATCGAGGTAGGCGGGCAAGAGATTCGGGTGCCCGGGATACATCTCCCACAGGATCGCGAGGATCGCCTTATTGCTCAACAGGGTCTTCCACAGCGGCTCGACCCACATGGTCTGCGGCAGGCTCGCGACTACCCGCTGACCGAAATCGTCGTCGAGCACCCACTCCCACGGATAGAGCTTGAAGATCGCATCGATCGAACCCTCGGCCAGATCGACGAAACGCGCCAGCTCGCTGTCGAAGCCGACTTCCTCGATCGGTAGCGCGATGGTATCGAACCCGGCCTCGGCCGCGGTCTCCTGCATATACGCGGTGGTGACATTGTCCTCGCCGGTGGCATCCGCGCCGGACCAGGTGAAATGCAATTGCGCCGAGGGCAGGATCTCGCGCAACTCGGTCCAGCGCTCGACCAGCTTCTCGTGCAGGGAATTCCACTGATCGCCGTCCGGATACAGCGCGGTGAGCCAGTGCCACTGCACAATTGCCGCCTCCAGCAGTGAGGTCGGCGTATCCGCGTTGTACTCCAACAGTTTTGCCGGACGGCGCGCGTCGTAGCGCAGATCGAATCGGCCGTAGACGTGCGGGTCATGGCGCTTCCAGGATTCCGCGATCGGCCCCCAACTCCATTCGGGCAGACCGAAATCCTGGTACCGCTCGGTGAGCACCACGTGCTCGACGGCGTTCAGACACATCGAATGCAGCAGTTCGACATCGGCCTCCAGCGCGAGGATCTCCGACATCTCGAACTCATAGTGCACCGATTCATCCCAATACGGCCGGGGCAGACCGCTCGCATCCCGGCCGGGCGAACCATAGACCAGCCCCTGCCCCTCGATGATCTGCTGCCAACCGGGCCGCGACGTACCGCGCACGCGTCGCATTACGAACCCCCGCTGCTCTTGCTGCTGGTGCCGAGACCGCCGCGGGTAACGGTGCTGCCACTCTTGGTCGAGATCTGAGCACCCTTGGGTTGCACCGTGGTTCCGCCGGTCGGCGGTTTGCCTACGGTGTTGTTGCCGCCGTAGTAGTAGCGGTACTGGTGCCCGTTGTAGATGAAAATCCCATTGCTGCCGGTGTACGCGCCGGTCGCGCCGGATCCGACGGCGGTCGAGGCGGTTTCGCACTGATCGTCGGGCGCGACGACCTCCTGACCGTTCTGATCGATCACGGTGCAATACGCGGTCACCTGATCGGGTTTGGTGAGTGCACGATACGCGAGGTAACCGCCGCCGACCAGACCCGCGACACCGACGATCGCGACACCACCAATGAGTACACGCTTGCGGGTGCGCTTCTTCTGCTCGGCGGCGGCCGTGGCGGCCCGCTGCGCCTCCTCGGCACGTTTACGTGCCTTGTCGCGCGCCCGTGCCTCGGCCACCGTCGGCGGACGCGGCTGAGTGACACCGGGTTCCTGACGCTGAATACTGCCCTGGCGCGGCGGCGTACCGAACCGACGCGACTCGGCACCAGGCGAACCCGGCCCGGCGTCCGGTGAGCCTGACCCGGCGTCCGACGAACCCGGCCCAGCGTCCGGCGTGCCTGCCCCGGCGTCCGATGCACCAGATCCACCGCCAGCCGAACCGGACCCGCCACTTACCGAACCATCCCCACTACCCGCCGAAAGCGGTTGCGGCGGTGTGGCTTCAGACCCTCCGTGCCCGGACACCGGAGCACCAGGCGTCGAAGACCCCGGCTCGGGCTCGGACCGCCCCGCGTCGTCTCCCGCCCCCGGACCTCCCGTACTCAACGATCACATCGCTCGGTCGTAGAAACCACTACCGCTCCTCGAATCCGGACAAACCACCCCGCGCGGGCTCCCAGCTTTCCACAACGAGGTCGACCCGACCAGGAGTATCTCCAGAACGCAGAAGATCCAGCAACATTTCGCATGCGGGTCGCGGACCTTCGGCCACCACATGCACCCGACCGTCGCGCGCATTGGTGGCGTGTCCGACCAGTCCGAGCGCCAGCCCCCGCGAGCGCGTCCACCAGCGGAAGCCGACGCCCTGGACATAGCCGTGCACCCATGCGCTGAGCCGAACCGATTCCGACATCAGGCGTCGATGGCGTCGATATCGAATGTCAGCGTGACCTTGGCACCGGCCTTCAGCGTCCGACCGACGGTGCAGACCTTGTCGATCGCGCGCTGCACGGTGACCAGCAGTCGCTCGCGAGCCTCTTCGTCCAACTCGCTGAGGTCCAGCTCGAACACCTCGTCGAGCTGCGGGTATACCTCGTTCTCGCGGTCGGCATCGCCGGAGACGCGAATAGTCGCATCGAAGGTGTCGCCGAGCTTGCGCGAGAGCGGGAAGTCCGCGCTCAATCCGGAGCAGCCCGCGAGGGCGATCTTCAGCAGCTCACCCGGGGTGAAGGCCCCGGGTACGCCCTGCGATGCGATCAATACCTCGGCACCGCGCGAGCTGCGGCCGGTGTACGCCCTGGTCCCGGTGCGCTCGACCCACAGAGTGGTCGGCTCGGTCGCCGCGGTGGTCGTGGTCGCGGATGCGGTGGTCTGGTCAGTCATGTGTCGATCCTGCCAGTTCCGCCGCCCCGAATATTCAGGCCATACCAGTTGGGCGCCTCTCGAGTCCCGCTCAGGTCCTGCGTTGTGTGCCGGGTCGGGCGTACCCGACGAGTTACCCGTGTTCTTCCGAAATCAGTTGTCACGTTGCGCGCAACAGCTGCCGCCTCCGGTCCTATTCCTGGAAGCGGTAGCCCATTCCGGCCTCGGTCAGCAGATGCTTCGGGTTCGACGGGTCGATCTCGAGCTTGCGGCGCAACTGCGCGAGATACACCCGCAGATAATGCGTTTCGGTGGCGTATGACGGTCCCCACACCTCACGCAGCAACTCGCGCCGGCCGACCAATTTGCCACGGTTGCGCACCAGCATCTCGAGCATGCCCCACTCGGTCGGGGTCAGGTGTACCGGCTCGCCGTTCTTGGTGACCTGCTTCGCGCTGAGGTCGACGGTGAACGAGGAGGTCACCACCACCGGATCGGAGGCATCGGTATCGGTCGCGCCGCGGCGGACCGCTGCCCGCAGCCGGGCCAGCAACTCATCCATGCCGAACGGCTTGGTGACATAGTCGTCGGCGCCCGCGTCCAGCGCCTCCACCTTGTCGGTCGAATCGGTGCGCGCCGAGAGCACGATCACCGGCGCGGCGGACCAGCCACGCAACCCGGCCAGCACCTCGATGCCGTCCATATCGGGCAGACCGAGATCGAGGATGATCACATCGGGATGTTTATCGGCCGCCGCGCGCAATGCCGCCGCGCCGGTGGCCGCGGTGATCACCTCGTAGCCACGCACCGACAAATTGATGCGCAGTGCGCGCACGATCTGCGGTTCGTCATCGACCACCAGCACCTTGATGGACGGTGCTTCCTGCTTCTTGTCGGTCATCACGACTTCCTGTGCGGTCCGCGGTGTCGTTGTGCTAATCATCGGCTGCTCACCTCGGTTTCGTCGGCAGGCAGGTCCACGATCATCGTCAATCCTCCGCCCGGTGTCGGTTCGGCGTGCACGGTGCCGCCCATCGCCTCGACGAAGCCGCGCACCACCGACAGGCCGAGCCCGACCCCCGTGGTGTTGTCACGATCGCCGAGCCGCTGGAACGGCTCGAATAATTGCTCCTCGGTGCCCGGCGGGATACCGGGACCGACATCCACCACCGCGATCGACACCCGGTCGCCGTCGCGTTCGGCGGTCACCCGCACGGGCGTATCGCGCGTCGAATGCCGCAGCGCGTTATCGATCAGATTGGCCAGCACCCGCTCGAGCAAGCCGCTGTCCGCCCGCACCGAAACCTCGCCGACCTCCACCTTCACCCGATCCATTGCCGCGCGCCGCAGACCGCGCGCGCCCATCCCGACGCTCACCAGCGCCTGGTGCACGACCTCGTCCATGTACACCCGACGGAACTGCGGCTGCACCACCCCGACCGCCAAGCGCGACGAGTCGAGCAGATTGCCGACCAGCGCGGTCAGCTGATCCACCGATTCCTCGATGGTTTCCAGCAATTCGACGGTGTCCTCGGGCGAGAACTCGATGTCGTCACTGCGCAGACTGGAAACCGCGGCCTTGGCACCGGCCAGCGGCGTGCGCAGGTCGTGACTCACCGCGGACAACAGCGCCCGACGCAACCGGTCGGCCTCGAGCAGGGCCGCGGCGGCACTGGCCTCCTCGGCCAGCCGGGACTGGCGAACCAGCCCGGCCGCCTGGTTGGCGACCGCGTTGAGCACCGGTCGATCGGTCGCTGCCAGGGGCCGTCCGGCCAGCAGCAGCCAACTCGTCGCATCGCCCGCCTGAATCGCGGTCTCGGCCTCGGAAGCTCGCTGTGGCGGACTCGTACCGGCCGCCGCGATCACCTCGTCGCCGGACTGCATACTGACCGCGCGCAGCCCATAGGTTTCGCGGACCTGTTCCAGCAGATTGGGCAGATCCGCGCCGTGCAGCACGGCGCCGGCGAACAGCGTCAGCAATTCGGCCTGCTGGGAGGCTCGGCGCGCCTGGCGGGTCTGCTTGGCGGCCACATCCACCAGCGCCGCGACCGCCACCGCGACGATCAGCAATACCACCACCGTGATGAAGCTGTCCGGTTCGGCAATGGTCAGGCTGTAGCGCGGATCGACGAAGAACCAGTTCAACAGCACGCCCGACAGCAGCGCCGAAAGTGCCGCGGGTACGACACCACCCAGCAATGCCACCGCGACGACGCCGATGAAGAACACCGCGCTGAGCCCACCGAGCTCGAGATAGCCATCCAGGAAGGAACAGATCACCGAGACCAACGCCGGCACCAGCACCGCCGCGAGCCAGGCCCGGATCGGCTGGTGCGGCATCAGTGAATAACGACGCAGCCCACGGTTGGCCTCCTCGTGGGTGACCATGTGCACGTCGATCTTGCCGGAGGCCTGCACCACGGCCGAGCCGATGCCCTCATCGAGTATGCGCGCCCAGCGCGAACGCCTGGAGGTGCCGATCACCAACTGGGTCGCATTCACCTCGCGGGCGAATTCCAGCAGCGTACTCGGCACGTCCTCACCGGTGACCGTGTGCAGCGAAGCATCCAGACTGGCGGCCAGTTCCCGCAACCGGTTCAGCCGTTCGGTCGATACCCCGGCCAGGCCATCGCCGCGCACCACGTGCAGCAGGACCAGTTCGGCACTCGACTTGGTCGCGATGCGACTGGCCCTGCGCACCACGGTCTCCGACTCCGGACCGCCGGTCACCGCGACCACGACGCGTTCGCGCGCTTCCCACAACTCCGTGATCTTGTGGTCGGCCCGATATTTCGCCAACGCGGCATCGACCTGGTCGGCCAGCCACAGCAGCGCCAATTCGCGCAGCGCGGTCAGATTTCCGGGCCGGAAATAGTTGCGCAGTGCCGCGTCGACCTTGTCGGCGGCGTACACGTTGCCGTGGGAGAGCCTGCGCCGCAACGCCTCCGGCGTGATATCGACCAGTTCGACCTGGTCGGCGCTGCGCACCACGGCGTCGGGCACGGTCTCCTTCTGCTGGATGCCGGTGATCTGCTCGACGACATCGTTGAGGCTCTCCAGATGCTGCACATTGACCGTCGAGATCACATCGATGCCCGCGGCCAGCAAATCATCGACGTCCTGCCAGCGCTTGGCATGTTTGCTACCCGGAGCATTCGTGTGGGCGAGTTCGTCTACCAGCACCACCGCCGGTGCCCGCCGCAGCACCGCCTCCACATCGAGTTCGGGGAGCGTGGTACCGCGGTACGCCACCATGCGCGGTGGAATCTGCTCGATGCCCGCCAGCAGTTCCGCGGTTTTGGCTCGGCCGTGTGTCTCCACTACCGCAGCTACCACGTCGCGGCCGCGTTCGAGTCGGCGATGAGCCTCGCCCAACATGGCGTAGGTCTTGCCGACCCCCGGTGCCGCACCGAGGTAGATGCGCAGTTGACCGCGTTTCACTCGTCCATCATCGCGCGGTACGGCGTGTCGCCGAACAACCGGACCGGTTCTGTCGCGACTTCCGAATCCCGCCCGTGCTCCGACATCGACAGCGCGCGAATGATCAGCGCGCAACAGACGAATCCGATGAGCACCGCGACCGTGACAGCCGACATGACGATCCTTTCACCAACCAATAGGAACCCCGGTTGCGCTGGCATCCCCCGCATCGCCGGTCGATGAATTTCTACTCCCGTATCGGCCTGCTATCAGGATCTTTACGGTGTGTTGACGGGTTGTCCGCCTACCTTGACGGCATCCTTTCACCCAGCGCCCGCGCCATCCCCGTAAACGAAGCGTCAATGCTCACCAATGGGCCGCTAAGGACCCGTAAACAAGCTCCGCACCAGCTCGAATGACCGCTTGACTCACCCTGTCGCGCTCCATGCAGGGAGCGCCAATGGAGGTTGTGTAAATGTCTGTCGTGGTGTTCACGGTGCTCACCGTGGCGATCTTCGCGCTACTGGGCCTGATCCAGCGTGGGGTGGAAAAGCTGTGATCGCGAACCTGATCGGTCTGGTCCTGGCCATCCTCGTCGCCGTCTACATGGTGGCAGCGCTGCTCTATCCCGAGAGGTTCTAGGTGAACACGACAACCGCAGGGATCGCGTTCCTCGCATCCCTGATCATCGCGTTGGCCCTGGTGCACGTGCCGCTGGGTGACTACATGTTCCGGGTGTACAACGCCAAGAAGCACTCCCGCGCGGAGCGGGTCATCTACAAGGCCATCGGTGTACACCCCGAGGTCGAGCAGACCTGGGCTGTCTACGCCCGCAGTGTGCTGGCGTTCTCCGCGGTCAGTGTGCTGTTCCTGTTCTTCTTCCAGCTCATCCAGGGCAAACTGCCACTGCACCTGAACGATCCCGGCACCGAAATGACGCCCGCCCTGGCGTGGAACACCGCCATCAGCTTCGTCACCAACACGAACTGGCAGAACTACTCCGGTGAGTCGACCCAGGGCCACCTGGTGCAGATGGCCGGGCTCGCGGTGCAGAACTTCGTCTCCGCGGCCGTCGGCATCGCGGTGGCCATCGCACTGGTCCGCGGCTTCGCCCGCAGGCACACCGGCGATCTCGGCAACTTCTGGGTGGACCTGGTCCGCGGCACCATTCGCATCCTGCTGCCATTCGCGTTCATCTTCGCGATCATCCTCATCGCCGGTGGCGCCATCCAGAACTTCCACCTGCACGATCAGGTCGCGCAGACGCTGAACGGCACCGAGCAGACCATTACCGGCGGGCCGGTGGCCAGCCAGGAGGTCATCAAGGAACTCGGCACCAACGGTGGCGGCTTCTACAACGCGAACTCCGCGCACCCCTTCGAGAACCCGACCACCTGGACCAACTGGCTCGAAATCTTCCTGCTGCTGGTGATCAGCTTCTCGCTGCCGCGCACCTTCGGTCGCATGGTCGGCAGCAAGCGCCAGGGCTACGCGATCGTGGCGGTGATGGGCACGATCGCGTTGATCAGCGTGACCTTGCAGAACTTCTTCCAGTTGCAACACCACGGCACCGTCCCGACCGCGATCGGTGCGTCCATGGAGGGAATCGAAACCCGTTTCGGCGTAGCGGATTCCGCGACCTTCGCCACCGCGACCACGCTGACCTCCACCGGTGCGGTCGACTCGTTCCACGACTCCTACACCAGCCTTGGCGGCATGATGACGATGTTCAACATGCAGTTGGGTGAGGTCGCGCCCGGTGGTACCGGTTCGGGTCTGTACGGCATGCTCATCCTCGCGGTGATCACCGTTTTCGTGGCCGGTCTGATGGTCGGTCGCACACCAGAATATTTGGGTAAGAAGATCACCCCGCGCGAGATCAAGCTCGCTGCCTCGTACTTCCTGATCAGCCCGCTCATCGTGCTGGTGGGTACGGCGGCGGCGATGGCTATGCCGGGACAACGCGCGGGCATGCTCAACTCCGGGCCGCACGGACTCTCGGAAGTGTTGTACGCCTTCACTTCCGCGGCCAACAACAACGGCTCCGCCTTCGCGGGCCTGACCGGCAATACCGAGTGGTACAACACCGCCCTCGGCCTGGCCATGGTGTTCGGCCGCTTCCTGCCGATCATTTTCGTACTGGCTCTCGCCGGTTCACTCGCCCAACAGGGGCAGACCCCCGAGTCGATCGGCACGCTACCGACACACCGGCCACAGTTCGTCGGCATGGTCGTCGGTGTCACCGTGATCCTGGTCGCGCTGACCTTCCTGCCCGCACTCGCACTCGGGCCGCTCGCCGAAGGAATCCACTGAAATGACCACTACGACAACCGAAACGACCGCGGATACCGCCCACAAGAACCGCGGTGTCCAGCGGGGCGTACTCGATCCGAAGTTGCTGCTGACATCGATTCCGGACGCGGCGCGCAAGCTCGATCCGCGCACGATGTGGCGCAATCCGGTGATGTTCATCGTCGAGATCGGCGCGGTGTGGTCGACCGTGCTCGCGCTGGTCGAGCCGACATTCTTCGCCTGGGCGATCGTCGTATGGCTGTGGCTCACCGTCATTTTCGCCAATCTGGCCGAGGCGGTCGCCGAGGGGCGCGGTAAAGCGCAGGCCGATACGCTGCGCAAGGCAAAGACCGACACGATGGCCCGGCGGCTGGTCGACTGGTCGCCGGGTGCGCGGATCGTCGAGGAGAGCGTCGGGGCTCCGGCGCTGCAACGCGGCGACTACGTCGTCGTCGAGGCGGGCCAGGTCATTCCGGGTGACGGCGATGTCGTGGAAGGCATCGCGTCGGTGGACGAATCGGCCATCACCGGCGAATCGGCACCGGTGATCCGGGAATCCGGCGGCGACCGCTCGGCGGTCACCGGCGGTACCACGGTGCTCTCGGACCGGATCGTCGTCAAGATCACCCAGGAGCCCGGTGCGAGCTTCATCGACAAGATGATCGCGCTCGTGGAAGGCGCGTCGCGGCAGAAGACGCCGAATGAGATCGCGCTGAATATCCTGCTCGCCGCGCTGACCATCATCTTCGTCTTCGCCGTTGCCACACTGCAGCCGCTGGCGATCTTCTCCAAGTCGAACAACCCTGGCGTGGCCGATACTTCGGCGCTGGACATGCACGGTGTCACCGGCATTGTCATGGTCTCGCTGCTGGTGTGCCTGATCCCGACCACCATCGGCGCGCTGCTGTCGGCCATCGGCATCGCCGGTATGGACCGCCTGGTGCAGCGCAATGTACTGGCCATGTCCGGCCGCGCGGTCGAGGCCGCCGGTGACGTGAACACCCTGCTGCTGGACAAAACCGGCACCATCACCCTCGGCAACCGCCAAGCCTCGGAATTCGTACCGATGCCCGGCGTCTCCGATGACGAATTGGCCGATGCCGCACAGCTTTCCAGCCTCGCCGACGAAACCCCCGAAGGTCGCTCCATCGTCGTCTACGCCAAACAGGCCTTCAACAAACGCGAACGCACACCGGGCGAGCTGACCGGCGCGACCTGGGTGGAATTCACCGCCCAGACCCGCATGTCGGGGGTGAATCTCCAGGACGGGCACCAGCTGCGCAAGGGTGCGGCCAGCGCCGTCACCGATTGGGTTCGCGCACAAGGTGGGAACGTACCCACCGAGGTCGGCGTGATCGTCGACGGGATCTCCGCATCCGGCGGTACACCGCTGGTCGTCGGTGAAGTCAACAACGGCAAGGCCCGGCTGCTCGGCGTCATCCACCTGAAAGACGTTGTGAAGCAAGGCATGCGGGAGCGCTTCGACGAGATGCGCCGCATGGGCATCCGCACGGTGATGATCACCGGCGATAACCCGTTGACCGCCAAGGCGATCGCCGATGAAGCCGGTGTCGACGACTTCCTCGCCGAAGCCACACCCGAGGACAAACTCGCCCTGATCAAGAAGGAACAGGACGGCGGCCGTCTGGTCGCCATGACCGGTGACGGCACCAATGACGCTCCGGCACTCGCCCAAGCCGATGTGGGTGTCGCGATGAACACCGGCACCTCGGCGGCCAAAGAGGCCGGGAACATGGTCGATCTGGATTCGGATCCGACCAAACTCATCGAAATCGTGGAGATCGGCAAACAGCTGCTGATCACCCGGGGTGCGCTGACCACCTTCTCGATCGCCAACGATATCGCCAAATACTTCGCGATCATTCCCGCACTGTTCGTGGCGCTGTTTCCGGGCCTCGACCTGCTGAACGTCATGCGGCTGACCAGCCCACAGTCGGCGATCCTGTCGGCGGTCATCTTCAACGCGCTGGTCATCATCGCGCTGATACCGCTGGCCCTGCGCGGGGTGCGCTACCAGCCGAGCAATGCCTCGAAACTGTTGAGCCGCAACCTGACGATCTACGGCCTCGGCGGCATCGTCGCACCGTTCATCGGCATCAAACTGATCGACCTCGTTGTCCAACTCCTCCCCGGGATGTCCTGATATGCGTATCTCAACTTGGATCCGGCAGCATCTGGCCGCGTTGCGTGCGCTGCTGGTGCTTACCGCGATCACCGGAATCGTCTATCCGCTGGCGGTTTTCGCGGTCGCTCAGCTGCCCGGCCTGCACGACAAGGCGGAGGGCTCGCTGATCGAGTCCGACGGCAAACTCGTCGGCTCCAGTCTGATCGGACAATCGTTCACCGATAAGGACGGCAACGCGCTGGTGCAGTACTTCCAAAGCCGCCCGTCCGCGGCCGGTGACGGCTATGACCCGCTGTCCACCGCCGCGTCCAACCTCGGCCCGGAAAGCGTCGTCGACACCCTCGACGCCGATCCGGCCAATGTGAAGTTGAGCCTGCTCTCGACAGTTTGCGCGCGCAGCAAGGCCGTCGGCGACCGTGAGGGGGTCGACGGCAGCCGCCCGTTCTGCACCAGAGACGGCCTCGGCGCGGTGCTCTCGGTCATCGGACCACGCGACGCCGACGGTGAGGTCTCGCATCCGGTGCAGGTGGTGAGCGTCAACCAGGCGTGCCCGACGACACCGTTCGTCGACGCCTACAAAGGTGTCGAAGTGGAATGCGCCAAGCCGGGCGAGGACTACTCCGTCGGCCGGATCATCCCGATCATCGGCGATGCCTCGACCGACACCCCGGTGCCGACCGACGCGGTCACCGCCAGCGGCAGCGGCCTGGACCCGCACATCTCACCTGAATACGCCGCCATCCAGATCGCGCGAATCGCCAAGGCCCGCAATATCTCCGCAGATCAGGTGCGCGCACTCGTCGACGCGCACACCGACGGCCGAACCCTCGGCTTCCTCGGTGAACCGCGCGTCGATGCGGTCGAACTCAACCTCGACCTCGACAAGCAGTACCCCTTCCGCGGCTAGCGACCCGAGCGCTCATTCCCGAACAGCATCCACCGAATCCGCTGGAATGTGCTGCGGGAATGGGCGCTCGGCCGTTTTCGTTCAGTCTTCCTCGTCGCAAGCGAGGCAATACGCCAACGCGGCGAGGTACTGATGACAGTCCGGACCGTGGCCCGCATGCGTGCTGCAGATGAACCGAGCCAAGTCCAGATCGAGATCCATGGGCTCGGCACTGCAATCACGGTGCTGAGTGCTCCACAGATCCCGGCGATCCAGTGATGTCTGCATTGTGCACCTCCAGCCTGCTGGTATTCAGTGGAGAAGCAAACCAATGTCCCTACAGTGGTGGATTACCCGATCCGGCGCCGTTCATCGCGTGATCTGCCAATCATCGGGCAGCCGCACCGTGGTGACCTGATCGCCCTCGGCCTCCAGATCCACGGTCGCCGAACCCAATCGCAGATCGGTCAGCGTGACCGTGCCCCAGTGCGGCGGCAGTTGCGGTCTGACCGTGAGCGTGCGCGACGGCGCGGCCGGATCCAGTCCGAGGAACGAGCGCACCAGCAGCAGCGGTGCCGCGCTGGCCCACGCCTGCGGTGAGCAGGAAGTGGGATACGGGACCGGAACCGCGAACTGATCACGCGGAAATCCACAGAACAGCTCCGGCAATCGACCACCGAAAGATGCCGCCGCGTCGAGTAATCCGCCCGCCAGCCGGGTGGCGAGCTCGACCGCACCAGGCACCTGCCGGTAGCGCAGCAGGCCCGCGACGGCGATCGCGGTATCGTGCGGCCAGACCGATCCGCAGTGATAGCTCATCGGGTTGTAGGCACCCATCGACGAAGCGAGTGTGCGCAACCCGAAACCGGTATCCATTTCGGGACCGGAGAGCCGCCCGATCATTTCGGCGGCGTGCTCGTCACTGGCGATACCAGTCCAAAGACAGTGCGCCACATTGCTTGTCAGGGCGTCGACCTGCCGTTTGCGGCCGTCGAGCGCGACCGCGTACCAGCCCTGCTGCGGCAACCAGAACTGTTCGGCGAATTTGCCGCGCAGTTCGGCGGCCCGCTCGCGCAGCCGGGTCGCGGCGCGCTGATCGTCGAAGGCCTCGGCCAACTCCGCGCGGGACAGCAGTGCGGCATACGCATAGCCCTGCACCTCACACAGCGCGATCGGCGCCTCCGCGAGATGTCCTGCGGCATCGTTGATTCCGTCGAAACTGTCCTTCCAACCCTGATTGATCAGGCCGCGATCGGTGGCACGGCGATATTCGACGAAGCCGTCGCCGTCGCGATCGCCGTAATCGGTGATCCACCGCACGGCGGCATCAGCGGCGGGCAACAGTTCCCTGATCACCTCCGGATCCGCACCCCACCGATGACATTCCGCCAGCAACATGATGAAAAGTGGTGTGGCATCGGCGGTTCCGTAATAGGTGCTGCCACCGAGCACCTGCCCGCTCGCCGGGCCGCGCCGCATCTCGTGCATGATCCGTCCCGGCTCCTCCTCGGTGAGCGGATCGAGGCACTGCCCCTGCGATTCGGCCAACTGCTGCAGTGTGCCCAGCGCGAGGTCCACTTCCAAAGGCAGCGCCATCCACGCGGTGAGCAAACTGTCCCGGCCGAACAGGGTCATGAACCAGGGCGCGCCCGCCGCGACGAACGGACGACCCTCGCCGGATTCGTCGTGGATCTGCAACGCGCCCAAATCACTTTCCGAACGCCGCAGCACCTGGGTGAGCACCGGATCCGCGGCAGAGATCTTCGTCGCGGTGTGCCGCCACGCCGCCATCTTGCGGCTCGGTGCGCTGAGCCCGTGGTGCTCCCCCGGCGCCAGCGGGGGCTGGATCCGCTGATTGCCGACCGTCGGCTGTGCGACGATCTCGGTCTGCCAGCGTTCGCCGGGCAGAACGACCACCCGCCAGAGCAGGGTGCCGGGCAGGACGGCGGGCTCGACGGTCGCCGAAACCGTCAGCCCGCGCATCCGATCGGTGCGGTCGTGCAGCAGCAACTCGCCTTCGGCCACGCTGACCTCGGCGCGGCCGTGCGCGACGCGGCCCTCCTTGACCGCGAACAGATCGACGAAATCCGCGTCGACATGCAATTCCAAGCTGACCGCGGTGGCCTCCCGGCCCATATTCTCCAGGGTCAGTATCTCGTGCATGCCATCGGCGATGAGGCGTTCGCGCACCACGAGCAAGGTGCTGTCGGCCTGTCCGGCCTGCGGTGGTCGGCGCAGCACGAATCTGGCCGCGAATGCCTCCGGGCTGAGTACCGACAGCGATTCGGCGGGTTTGCCGTCCACCAGCAGTTCCCAGCGGGAGATGACGCGGGCGTCGCGGAAGAACAACCCGTGCGGATGTCCCGGTTCGACATCGCCGAGCCGATTCGACAGGCAGAAGGTTCCGCCCTCGACCAGGGTCACCGAATTACCGCAACCGCCGAGACCGGTCGGCTCACCTGAATTCAGCGGTGCGGGATTCGACGCGACGCCGGCGTCTGCGGTCATACGCGTTCGCTCGCGGGAATGCGAACCGGCACCGTCTCATCGAGCAGCAGCGCCGCGCGCGCAAGCCGCCGCGAACGCAGCAGTTGGTGATAGACCTGCTCATAGCCGCGCCCGAGTGTGCCGGAACCGAAGTTCGCCTCGACGTGCGCACGGCACGCGGCCGGATCGTACTCGCTCACCTCGGCGATCGCGGCGGGCAGCTCGGCGGGATCGTCACAGATCCGGCCGGTCACACCGTCGACGATGACCTCGGCGACCGCACCGCCGCGGAGCGCGACCACCGGTGTGCCACAGACCATCGCCTCGATCATCACCATGCCGAACGGTTCCTCCCAGTCGATCGGGAAAAGCAGGCAGCGCGCACCCGCCAGCAGTTTGCGCTTGGCCGAGGCATCCGCCATGCCGAAAAGGTGATCCCGCTCGGTGATCAGTGGGCGCACCTTCTTTTCGAAATATGCCCGCTCGGGGGCTTCACTGCACTTACCCGCGAGTACCAGGGGAATACCGGCCTCATGCGCGGCTGCCAATGCCAGATGCGGGCCCTTGGTTGCGGTGAAACGGCCGAGAAACAATGCGTAGTCGCCTTTTTCGGTTTGGTACGGCCACTGATCGACATGCAGTGCATTGTGTACGCGACCGACCCAATTCAGATCGGGCGCCAATTCGCGTTGCCGATCGCTGATGGCGACCAGCGAAACTTCCTGGCCCAATTCGCGGTAGTAGTGGTAGCAGTCGCCCTCGTCGACCGGCCCGTGCACGGTCACCACAGTCGGTAAGCCCAGGCCCATATACGCCGGGGCATTCAGTGGTCCGGCAAAGGTGTGGTCGTGCACCAGATCCACGCCGGAGGTTGCGGCGACCTCCTCGATCGCCCTACGCACCTTCAGAGCGTGCACGACCTCGGGAAACGGCTCGCCGAGCCGTTCGGGCAATGCGCGATCCCACACCGGAACGAATTTCGCCGTGGTACCGGGTTCACCGGCGCCGAACAATGTCACATCGTGTCCGCGCGCGACCAGTGCGTCGACCAAATCGGCGACGACGGCCTCGACGCCGCCATAGGCCTTCGGCGGTACGTCGAAGTATGGCGGGACAACCATCGCAATGCGGAATCGTTCACCGACATGGTCGGTAGACAGCAAATCCGAAGCGGCAATCTGCGCCGAATTCGGCGCGAATAGACCTGCGCTCATGACCATCCTTCCAGGGACAACCGTGTGCACATCCACCCAGCACTCGGTGCGCTGGGCGCCGAACGTGGTGGCCGCCGCGGCGGAGGTGGAGACTCGAGCCTGCACCGCCGTCCATGAGGGCTTGGTTGGCCTGGTCACTCCGATTGGCGTGAACAGGGGGGCCGCACACAGACGTACCTTATTTCCGGTTGCTCAAACCAGGCAGTTGGTCTGAAATCTCAGTATTTGGGATAAAATCGCCCATTATCCGGCCTTGACATCAAGGGGACTTACCGAGGTCTTGACATATATCGAAATGGTCCGAAGCCGGAACTCATCAGCTCGAAACCGTATCAGTGATGCCGCGCCGGATCTCGCCGGGGCTGTGTTCGGCGCGTTGCACCGCCCTGGCGGCCGACGAACGAAGTTGCCAGGGCACACTGGTCACCATCACCCCCGGCTCGAAGAGCAGGCGAGCCTTCAGCCGCAGTGAGCTCTGGTTGTGCAGCAGATTCTCCCACCAGTGGCCGACCACGTATTCGGGAATGAAGATGCTGATCACATCGCGCGGCTGGGACTTGCGCACCCGCTTGATGTAATCGATGACCGGACGGGTGATTTCGCGGTATGGCGACTCGATCACCTTGAGCGGTATGGCGACATCGTGTCGATCCCAATCCTGGTGCAGCTGACGGGTATCGGCATCGTCGACATTGACGGTGATCGCCGTGATGGTGTCCGGTCTGGTGGCACGGGCGAATTGGACGGCGCGCCGAGTTGCCTTGTGCCAGCCCGAAACCAGTACGAGGGCGTGCACCCGGGCAGGTAGAGTCTCCGCCTCGTCATCGACATCGAGTTCGGCGCGCACGGCGGTGTAGTGCCGATGGATCAGATACATCAGCACCACCAGGATCGGAATCGCGAAGACGACCAGGTACGCGCCGTGGGAGAACTTCGTGATCATCACGACGACCAGGACGACGCCGGTGAAGCAGGCGCCGAACGCATTGATCAGGCGTCCGCGATGGATGCGCAACCGCTCCGATGGCGTTGTCGCGGTGGCCAGTTCACGGTTCCAGTGCCGGACCATACCGGCCTGACACAGCGTGAACGAGGTGAAGACGCCGATGATGTAGAGCTGGATCAGGCGCGTCACCGAACCATCGAAGGCGTAGATGAGCACGCCCGCGATGACCGCCAGCAGGATGATGCCATTGGAAAATGCCAGCCGGTCACCTCGGGTGTGCAGCTGGCGCGGCATGTATCGATGTTGGGCCAGAATCGAATTCAGCAGGGGGAAGCCGTTGTAGGCGGTGTTCGCCGCGAGAATCAGGATGAGCGCGGTCGTCACCATGAGGAAGTAGAAGGGAATACTGTTGCCGCCGAAGACCGCCGCGGCGATCTGCGCGATCACGGTGCGTTGCGGATCGGTGTTGCAGTCGCCGGGAAATCCGATCAGATCGCAGGTGTTCTCGGTCACCCGGGTATGGGTGATCATCGCCAACGCCGTGACACCGGCAAACATAGCGATCGAGATGGCCCCCATCGCGGTCATGGTGCGAGCAGCATTGAGCGCCTTGGGCTTACGGAAGGCCGGGACACCATTGGAGATCGCCTCGGCTCCGGTGAGCGCGGTACATCCGGACGAAAAGGCACGCAGGACAAGGAAGGCCAACCCGGCTGCACCGAGACCGACTTGTTCGGAGTGGATTTCGTAGTGCGCGCTCTCGGCGACCGGCGCGTGCCCGAACACGGCCGCACCGAGTCCCACCACGACCATGACGAGAACGCCGACCACGAACGCATAGGTCGGAATCGCGAACGCCCGCCCCGATTCCCGCACTCCGCGCAGATTCATGGCGGTGAGAAAGGCGATGAATCCGATATTGATCGCGACCCGATGCGCATTCAGATCGGGTACCGCGGAAATGATGTTGTCCACGCCCGCGGCGACCGACACCGCCACCGTCATCACATAATCGACGAGCAGTGCCGCGGCGACCACCAGCCCCGGAACCGATCCCAGATTCTTGGCGGCCACCTCATAGGAACCACCCCCGGACGGGTAGGCCTGCACCACCTGGCGGTAGGACAGCACGACTACGGCGAGCAACACGATCACCGCACCAGCGACCCACGGCGCCAAATGCAGATACGCGAGCCCGCCGAGGGTGAGAATGAGCAGGATTTCCTGTGTCGCGTACGCGACCGAGGACAGCGGGTCGCTGGCGAAGATCGGCAGTGCCAGCCGCTTCGGCAACAGCGTTTCACCGAGCCTGTCACTTCGGAAAGGTCGTCCCAGAACGAGACGTTTGACGAGGTCGATCGGTGAAGCCACGATGGGCCAGCCTAAGGCCGCCGGATAGGTACGACCGTGCCAGCAGCCGTATTGATTTCGTAAAAACCAATGGGTGGCCCACAAAGATCTTGTCAGGAGCCGCCGTGCGACAACATCGCGAATTAGCGTCGGCGCCTACCGTCCTGGTATACGCATACATATAATGCATGCATGTTCGATCCAATCACCCTTGCTTTCGGAGCTGGGATCGCCGGTGTCGGCTGGGCGGTCGGGCGGTTCGGCCGACGATCGCCGGCACAACCCGCCGTCGCGCAGTGCGGCTGTGGACACGACCTGGCGCTACACGATCCGAAGGCGGGCACCTGCCATGCCGAGCTGGGCCGCAAGACGATGGTCGGTCGGGTATGGGTGCAGTGCACTTGCCGCCGCTACACCGGTCCGGTCCCGGTCGAGGATTTCTTCAGCCGCCCGATTATGCCGTCGACCGACTGATCGAGCACAGATCACCACCTTGCCATCGGCGCCTGGCGCGATGAAGCCCAACAGGTGCTCCGCTTCGGTGCGCACCGCGTCCTCGTCCGCCGCGGTGAGCGGATGCCATCAGGCCGCCGACAGGTCCATCAGACCGCTGTCGGCTGCATGCGCAGCGGCACCCCGATCCGGTTCCACAGGTTGATCATCGCGGTGACCGCGACCAGCCCGGCACGCGCGCCCTCGTCGAAGTTCTTCTCCACCTCGGCCCAGATCTCATCGCTGACACCGTGTTCACCCAGTTTGGTGACCGCCTCCGCGTAGGCGAGGGCAGCGCGTTCGGCCTCGGTGAATTTCACCGACTCACGCCAGGCATTGAGGTAGTAGATCCGCTGTTCGGTCTCGCCCGCCATCCGCGCGTCGGTGGTGTGCATATCAATACAGAACAGGCAGCCGTTCATCTGGGAAACGCGGATCTTCACCAGTTCCCGCACGGTCGGATCCAGTGGTCCGCGGCGGATGGCCTGTTCGGCGGCGAACCAGGCCTGGTAGATCTCGGGTGCCGCCTCGGCGAGTTGCATGCGTGACATGAGTCGTCCTCTCTCGAAATCGCTGTCCCGAGTACGACGAGATAGCCGCCGAATTCGTGACAACGTCACGAAGACGGCCGGCAGCGGGCCCGGTCGGGAAGCTCACCACACGGTTCGTTGCCATGCTCGCGCAGCACATCCTTACCGGTCAGATCGGTCAGGAAGTGCAGAAAGCTGGCGGCGAGCGAGTCGCCGGGGAGTTCGCCGTAGCTGTAGGCGTATTCGACGCCCCAGAACGGGTAACTGCGGTTGACGGCGGCGTCACGCCCCGGCGTCACGCCATCGATGGTGAGGGTTGTGGCTCCCGCCTGCACCGCCTCGGAGAACTCGCTGTAGCCGATGGCACCCGGAATATCGCTCACCGCCTTCTGCATATCCTTGGTGACCTGCACATCGCAATATCTGGCCACCGTGGGCGCACCATCCTTGATCGCGACACAGCTGACATGCGACCGATCGGGCTGCGAGCCGCCGAGTACCCTGCGCTCCAACGTATTCCGGGTGCCCGATCCGGGTATCCGATTGACCAGCACAACCGGCAGATCGGGACCGCCGACATCGCGCCAGTTGGTGATCCGGCCCTGATACAGATCCTGGATCTGCGCGACCGACAGGTCGGTGACGCCGACGTCCTTGTGCACGATCATGGTGAACACCGATAACGCCAGCGGACGATCCAGCAGCGGTTGGTACCCATCACCTTTCGGGCCGTCGCTGATCGCGAGCAGATCGGGGTTGTCCTTGCCCTCCTCGGTGACCCGGTCGAGGCCGCGTTCGGTGCCCTCGAAGCCGAAAGTGAACTCCGCTCCGGTGCACCGCTTCCCGTACTGCGCGGCAGCATCGCGGATGACCGGTTCGAATGCCGACGAGCCGACCACGGTGAGTTTGCCCACGGCACAGTCCAATGGCGTCGGATCGGGCGCAAACACGGCTACCACGAGCTGGACGACGATCACCGCGACCAGAAAGGCCATGAGTGCCACCATCACTCGCGAAATACCGGTACGGCTCTGCGTTTCGATGATCCGCCCACCCTTGAGGCCGCCGCGCAGCGTCGGCGCCGGATACTCCCCCGTACCCTCCGAACGCTGCAGGATCGCCAGGATCTTGTAGTGATCGGCGCGGTTGAGCGACACTCTCGGCAGATCGATGACGCCGATCTGCCCGGCCGTATCCTCTCGAACCGCGATGCCCGAATCACGGTCCAGTGAATCGGCCAGAACCGGATCGCTCAGCTCGGTCACGGCCATGCCGATGACCCGGCGCTGTGGAAAGTTCAGATGCAAACCGACCCGGCCTGCCTCCGGCGCCTGGTAGTCATGCGTGTCGATCGGTGTCGCACCGCTGTTTTCGATGCGGACCAGCACCACCGACAGATCTTTCAGCGGCGGGCTCACACCACCCTGCTCTGGGCGTAGCTGCGGCAGTACACCGGGAAAGACCGATTCGATCTCACCGGTGACCGGCGTATCCATCTGCACCCGATAGCCGAGTTCCTTGCGTCCGACGAAGACGAACTCCCACAGGAACGCGATGATCGGCACCGCGATACCGATGAGTCCGAGCACGATTTCGATCGGAAATCCACCCACCGGTGCCGCCACCCCCAAGAGATCTGTGTGTCAACCATTTTCGACCGTCATCCGGCATCCTCCTGGATACCGCACGAGTGTTCGGCAACAGTTAACCCTGCGGCCAACCTGCTCGCACTGTCAGACGGTGCCACCGAAACAGCCGGAATAGCCACCGCCGCAACCGGAATGACCCGATCCGTAGTCGCTGCCGCGTATGCCGTAGACCCCCGTGCGGCCCTTCGACCGGGGCGCATTCGGATCACGCGGAAACGAATCGATTTCGATACCGGTGAGCTCCTGCCAACCAGCCACCTCGGTCCGGTACTTCTCCCGCAGTGCGCGCCCCGTTTCCTGCGCCCACATCACCGGGGTGTATGGGTACTCCGCACGTTCGACCACCAACTCGGCCTGGACCTCGGCCGGAGTCAGCCCGACCTCCTCGCCCGTCGAATAGGGGCGGTCGAGGCTGGTCTGGTAGATCCAGAAGCTGCGATCGCCGGAAAGTTCCTTGATCTGGTAGGTCCACTCCGGATCGGTGTCACTCGCCACGGCCTGCTCGCGCCGTAGGCGAGCCTGCTCTTGTTCGCGCCACGCTCGTTCCTGCTCTTGTTTGTAGTACCGCTCCTGATATTCGGGCAGGTCACCGGCTCGGGCCTGGTATTCCGCGAGCGCCGCGTCGAACGCCGCAAGCAGTTCGGCCTTCGCCTGGTCATATTGCCTGCGCAGCAACCGATTTCGCTGCGCATGCCGCAGGCGCCAACGCAGCTCACCGCGCCAGGGCGGGTTCAGGTGCAGGCTGGCCAGTCGCTCCTGTTCCTGTAATGCAGCGATAGTCGTCAGCAGGTACCGGGTCGCCGCGCACCAACGGTTGCAGTCCGCCGCGCTGGCTTCGGGATCCGAGGAATAAGCGGCCCGCTTGGAGTCGAGCTCGACCGCGCACCGTAGCTCGCGGTTTTCGCTTATCCGGGCACCGATCACATCCACTGTCCACGGGCCGACCAATGACCCGAGTGACATCACCTGCACTCTGCGGTCCATCGCACCACCCTGGCGAATCGGAGGCGACTACATATCAACTCTACGGTCGCAGCCGCAATCAAACCACTTCCCCCGCTGCCGACTTCGTCCAGGACAGCAGCTTCTCCGCCGGCCAAGTATTGATGACCCGTTCCGCCGCAACGCCATTCGCGACGGCGCGCTCGCAGCCGTAACCCTGCCAATCCAACTGGCCGGGAGCATGCGCATCGGTATCGATCGAGAAATAGCAACCCATTTCGACCGCCAATCGCAGCAGCCGCGACGGCGGATCGAGCCGCTCGGGACGACTGTTGATCTCTACGGCGGTGCCGTAACTCCGACACGCCTCGAAGACGAGCTCGGCATCGAAACTCGACTCCGGCCGCAGACCCCGCTCCCCCGCGATCAGTCGACCGGTGCAGTGGCCGAGCACATCCACATTCGGATTCGCCACCGCATACACCATGCGCTTGGTCATGGTCTCGCTGTCGGCACGCAGATGCGAATGGACGCTGGCAACCACGATATCGAGTTCGGCGAGCAGATCGCTCTGTTGATCCAAGGTCCCGTCGTCGAGGATGTCCACCTCGATTCCGGTGAGAATTCGGAAGGGTGCGACGCGCTCGTTCAGCTCGGCGACCACATCCAGCTGCCGTCGCAATCGGTCGGCCGAGAGCCCGTTGGCGACGGTCAACCGCGGCGAATGATCTGTCAGCGCACAGTATTCGTGACCGAGCGCGGCCGCGACGCCCATCATCTCCGCGATCGGACTGCCCCCGTCGGACCAGTCGGAGTGGGTGTGCAGATCGCCACGCAATTGGGCCCGCATGGGCTTGCCCGGTACCCCGATGGGCTGTGCGGCCGTGCGCAGTTCGCTCAAGTACTCCGGCACCGCATCGGAATACGCCTGTTCGATGACGGCGGCGGTCTTCGGTCCGATCCCCGCGAGTTCGCGCCAGCTGCGTGCCGCGCGATGGGTCGCCCGTTCGTCCTCGGAAAGCCCCGCCACGATATCGGCGGCCCGCCGGTATGCCTTCACCCGATGTGTTTGCGCCCGTGCGCGCTCGAGCCAGAAGCCGATCTCGCGCAGCGCCGCCTCCGGACCCGGAGCGTTCCCCGGATCCGGAGCGACGATCGAATCGTCTTCCGCCACAGCGGTTATCGAATCCTACTGTACTTCACGAAGGCGACGCCGTCCTCGAACACCCGGCTGGTGATCACCCGGAAGCGGGCCGCCTCGGGCAGGCGCGCACCGGAACCGAACAGCGAACGCCCCTGGCCGAGTACGACCGGATACAGCTTCAGGAAGATCTGATCGATCTCCGGCAGCAACACCTGCGCCAATTCCCCGCCACCGCACAGCCAGATCCCGAGTCCGTTGTCCCGCTTCAACTCTCGCACGGTGGCGAGGGGATCGGCCGAGATCAGCTCCACCGACGGATCCGGACTCTCCGGCAGCGTCGTCGAGACGACGAATTGCCGCAGGTGTGAGTACGGGCTGGAGGTTCCGGTCCGCACCCCGAAATCGTGGGTCTTGCGACCCATCAGCACGGTGTCGAAGTAACGGTTGCGCTTATCGATGCCGAGGGCCTCCCGCACCTTCGTCGGCAGGGTCTCGGGGTACTGCGCGGTGATCGCCGGGCCGTGATCGCCACCGACCGGAAAGAAGTCGACCGACCCCTCCTCGGTGGCAATGAACCCGTCGATAGTCGAAGCGACGTAGTAGGTGAGCTTGCGCATATGTCCTTCCTACACGGCCGGTGTGCCGAACAGCCTAGAAGAAACGGTAGCTCGCTGACGCCGATCTTTTCGAGCGACCTGCAAGCTGTCGCTACGGGAACCTGCGACGGGCCTTCGGTTGGCAGCGCGGGCAGGAGTAGGAAGAACGGTTCATGAACTTCTCCCGCACGATGGGCGCACCGCAGCGACGGCACGGTTCGTCCTCGCGGCCGTAGACCGCGAGCGAGCGTTCGAAGTAGCCGGATTGGCCGTTGACATTGACATACAGCGCATCGAACGAGGTGCCACCGGCCGCGAGCGCCTCGCCCATCACCGCATCGACCTCGGTGAGCAACGTGCGCACGGCGGGTCTGCTCAGACCGGATGCCAGCCGGTTGCCGTGGATCTTCGCCCGCCACAGGGATTCGTCGGCATAGATATTGCCGACGCCGGAGATCACGGTCTGATCCAGCAGCACCCGCTTGATCTCGGTCTGTTTGGCGCGCAGCGCGGCCACCACTACCTCGGGGGCGTAGCACGGGTCCAGCGGATCCCGGGCGATATGCGCAACGGGCTCGGGCACCAGCGTCCCGTCGACCTCGACCAGCGGCGCGAGCGCCCAGCCGCCGAAGGTGCGCTGGTCGACGAAGCGCAATTGCGCACCGTCATCGAGGGTCGCGAGGATATGCGCGTGCTTCTCCACCGGAGCATCGGCGGGCTGCACCAGCATCTGCCCACTCATACCGAGGTGGACCACGAGCGAGGTGTCCGGATCGTCGAAGGTGAGCCACAGGTATTTGCCGCGCCGCTCGGCGGCGGCGACCCGCAGCCCCTTCATCCGGGCGGTCAGGTCGTCCGCGCCTTCGAGATGGCGGCGCACCGACCTGGGGTGCGTCACCGTGACGGCTTCGACCACCCGCCCGACAACGTGTTCGGCGAGTCCGCGCCGGACGACCTCGACCTCGGGCAACTCCGGCATTCGTGCTCTCCTATCGGCCCACGCGCGAGTCTTACGAGCGCCGTTCGCGGCCCGTCTCGCGTCCGAGTGGCCGAAGCGCATGCGACGCAGTCGCGAGTCTCGGCCGCTCGGACGCGAGACATCCGGGGGCCGCGAACACGCGGTGCCGAAGGTGCCGCAAATCAGACACAGTCGGTCAGCGCCTGATAGGCGGCGCCCGCGGCCTTCTGCTCGGCTTCCTTCTTGGAGCGGCCGATGCCCTGACCGTATGGACGACCGCCGATCACAGTGGTCGCGGTGAATTCCTTGTCGTGGTCGGGACCTGTCGAGGTGATCTCGTAGCTGGGCACGCCGAGGCCACGCTCGGCGGTGAGCTCCTGCAGGCTCGTCTTCCAGTCCAGCCCGGCACCCATCCGCGGGCCGCGCTCGAGCAGATCGGCGAACAGGCGCAGTACCACCTCGCGCGCGACGTCGATACCGTGCTCGAGATGGACCGCGCCGAGCAGCGACTCCATACCGTCGGCGAGAATGCTCGGCTTGTCCCGGCCGCCGGTGAGCTCTTCGCCCTTACCGAGCAGCAGATGCACGCCGAGCCCGCCCTCGCCGAGCCCGCGCGCCACCTCGGCCAGTGCGTGCATATTCACCACGCTCGCTCGCAGCTTGGCCAGTTCGCCCTCGGACTTGTCCGGGTGCTCGTGGTAAAGCCGCTCGGTGATGCTCAGGCCGAGGACCGAGTCGCCGAGGAATTCCAGACGCTCGTTGGTCGGCAGCCCGCCGTTCTCGTACGCGTACGACCGGTGCGTCAGCGCCAGCCGCAGCAGATCGGCCCGCATGTCGACGCCGAGCGCCGCGAGCAGGCTCGCATGTTCACCGAACGGGCTGGGTTCGTCCTTGCTGGCGGTCACGTCGATACGACAGGTCGAACGATCAGACAGCAGCGGTGACCTGGCGGCCCTTGTAGGTACCGCAGGAGGGGCACGCGATATGCGGCAGCGTCTTCTCGCCGCAGGCGCGGTTCGGGCACGTGATCAGGGTCGGCGCGGCGGCCTTCCACTGGCTGCGCCGCGACCTGGTGTTGGAACGGGACATCCGGCGCTTGGGAACGGCCACGACTACTTCTCCTCTTGTCCTATTGCCTGCCGGTACGGCAGCACTGTCTCGGTCTTAATGGTCTGTGTTGGTTGCACCCGAATCGGGGCTGCCATTGCCGGGCGACTCGGCGGCGAATTTCGCCAATCCGGCCCAGCGAGGGTCAAGTATCTCATGCCCATGGCCGGAACCCGCAATCGCCATCCGGACACCGCATTCCGGGCACAGGCCGGCGCAGTCCGGAGTGCACAGCGGCTGCAGCGGAAGTTCGAGCCCGATCGCGTCGGTGATCACCGGTGCCAAGTCGATCTTGTCGTCGACGATGCGGTAGATCTCGTCGTCCTCGGTGGTCTGCTCGGTCGCGCTGTCCGGGTAGGCGAACAGCTCCGTGAGCTGGATCTCCACCGTGCCGGTGAACGGTTCGAGGCAGCGCGCGCACTCCCCCGCCGTCGGCGCGGAGACCGTTCCGGTGACCAGCACCCCCTCGGACACCGCCTGCAATCGCAGATCGAGATCCACCTCGGCGCCCACCGGAATGGCGATCAGGTCCAGCCCGATCCGCTCATCGGAGGTGACGACGCGATGCAGCTCCTTCATCGTTCCGGGTCGACGGCCCAGGCTGATGACATCCAGCACGAAACCCGCGTCCGGCGCACGGCGCGAGGCCGAACGAGGGCGCGAATCGGGACCGGAACCGGCGGACATCACGAACTCACTTCACATTCGAGGGGAAATGGGCAACCACTCCACAATACGCGAGGGCACGGTGCGGGCCCAAACCGTCAGCGGCGATAGTCGGCCGCGTAATCCGGAGCACCCGCTCCGGAGCGCAGTTGGTGCCGTCCGCCGCGCACAGTACGCAGGGTGGAGTTGAGGGTCTCCTCGAAGTCGGCGAGCCTGCTGTCGACATAGTGGTCGCACTCGTCGCGCATCCGATCGGCCTCTTCGTTCGCGCCGTCGATCAACCTGGCCGATTCGGCATGTGCGGCACGCACCACTTCGGTCTGTTCGACCAAGCGATCGCGCTCGGTCTTGCCCTCGACGACCGAACGGTCATAGGAGGCCTTGCCCGCCTCGATCATCCGCTCGGATTCGATACGGGCCCGGCCGGTGACGGCCTCGAATTCGGCATTGCCGTCGGCGACGATGCGGTCGGCCTCGGCCTGTGCGGTATTCACCAGATGGTCGGCATGGGCACTGGCCTCGGCGACCATGCGGTCGGCATGCGCCTTGGCGTCGGCGAGGATCCGATCGGCCTCCTCGCGGGCCGATCCGATGGTCTGCTGCGCCTGGTCGTTGGCGGTGGTCACGGTCGTCTCGGCGGAGGTGCGGGCATCGGAGATGATCTTGTCGCGATGGTCGAGCACATCCTGGGCGTCGTCGAGTTCGCCGGGTAGCGCATCGCGCACATCGTCCAGCAGTTCGAGCACATCACCGCGCGGCACGATGCAGCTGCGGGTCGGTGGGATGCCGCGCGCCTCCTCGACGATGGCGACCAGCTCGTCGAGAGCTTCGAATACGCGATACATACTCCTACCCCACTCTCCTGCAGACCTACGGCGAAACTTTCCGCCGTGGCCCAGTGTGCCCCTCGTCACGGCTCGTGCCGAGTCACCCACCGGTGTGTCGTGCAGGTGTCTCGTACGCCACAAAAACAAGTGGAGGATATGTCTCCACTTGGTGTTACATTTATCCAGGAAGGTCAAAACAAGATCTTCTTAAGTGGATCGCAGGCCCCGACCGGGACTGTGGGGATAGTGGAGGCCTACCGGGCGGATTCCTTCACCTCAGGGGAAGGATGCGATAACCATCGCGGTTATCCGTACGGAAGGCTCGTGTGGGATCGGAAAGACAATGACCGTACTGGAACTACCGCGGACGGCGGTTCTGCCGACAAGCAGCCTGTACACGCCGTGGGTGGGCCCGTACCCGGTACTGCAGTCGGCGACGGCCGCTCGGCTCGGCCAGTTGATGCAGTATCTGCGCGGTGATCGGGCGCTGCCTCAGCTGATCCGCTTCGCCCTGGTCGGCGGTTCCAGCAATGTCGCCTACGTGCTGCTGTTCTTCGCGATGCACGGCATCGGTCCCCTGGTCGCCAATATCGCGGGCTCGGTGGTGAGCACCGTGATCGCCAATGAAATGCACCGTCAGCTCACCTTCCACGCGGCCGGCCGGGTCGGCTGGTTCACCGCACAGTGGGAGGGCGGCGGACTCGCACTGGTGGGACTCGGCATCACCACCGCCGCACTGGCCGCGCTCGAGGTGTGGACCCCCGGTATGGGCGGCGCTTTCCAGGCCGCGGCCATCCTTGCCATCACCGCCGCGGTCGGCGGTATGCGCTTCCTCGCTCTACGCGGCCTGGTCTTCTGACGATTTCCGTTGCAGCCCATACGAATCCGCCCCAGTTCCGACGAACCGGGGCGGATTCGTACGCAACCCGCGTCGCACCCGACTTGTATGGCCGGAATACGCGGAGAGGCGGATGAGGCGAGGGGAATTCGTGCGTGGGCGGCGATTACCCCTTGCGTTCAGCCAGGCGATCGAGTAGGCGCTTGTGGACGGCGGGCGGGAGCATGTCGGTGACATCGCCGCCGTAGGACGCGACCTCCTTGACCAGTGAGCTGGACAGGAAGCTGAAGGTCGGGTTGGTGGCGATGAAGAAGGTGTCGACGCCGCTGAGCTTCTTGTTCATCTGCGCCATCTGCAGTTCGTAGCCGAAATCGGTGGCATCGCGCATCCCCTTGACGATCGCGCCGATCCCCTCCTGCTTGGCGAAATCCACCGTCAGCCCCTGCCAGGACTCCACCCGCACATTGGGCAGGTGCGCAGTGGCCTCGCGCAGCATCTCCATGCGCTCCTCGACGCTGAACATGCCCTGCTTCTTGGGATTGACCATGACGGTCACCACGACCTCGTCGAACTGAGCCGCGGCCCGCGCGAAGACGTCGATATGTCCATTGGTCACCGGGTCGAACGAACCCGGGCACAACGCTCCTGCCATGAACAGACGGTATCAGGAGGCCGGATCGGCACCTCGAATGCCGCGACGGTGGAGTTACTCCGGGGCGAATTCAGCTAGTTCGATGCGGGTTTCGCCGTATTTGCGCGCCTTGGCGGGGATATAGCCTGCGGGCCAGACGATCTCGGGTGAGCGGATGGAACGCTCCACCACGACGAGGGCGTCCGGTGCCAGCCAGTCGTGCTCGGCGAGGGCGCGCAAGTCGGCGGTGACCGTCGTGGTGTCGACGCCGTAGGGCGGATCGGAAAAGACGACGTCGTATTTGCCCGCACCGCCGCCCGCCAGGACCGTGGCGACAGATCCGATGCGGAGTTCGGCGCCGGACAGTCCGAGTTCGGCGATATTGCCGCGCACGATGGCCGCGGCCCTGCGGTCGGATTCGATGAGCAGGGCGTGGGCAGCGCCGCGGGAGACGGCCTCCAAGCCAAGTGCGCCGGATCCCGCGTAGAGGTCCAGTACGCGGACGCCGTCGAAATCGATGCGGGCGTCGAGGGCGCTGAACAGCGCCTCGCGCACCCGGTCGGAGGTGGGCCGGGTACCCGCGGGCGGGACGCGTAGCCGCCGCCCGCCCGCGGTACCCGCGACGATCCTGGTCATTCGGCCGCGGACTCGCGCACCGTGAGTTCGACCAGCAGGTCACCGCCTTCGACCTGCTGCACCTTGCCGATCGCGACCCGGCCGACGATTCCTGCACGAGGCGCGGTGATCGCGGCCTCCATCTTCATCGCCTCGATGGTGCCGACGATATCGCCCGCCGCGATCGAATCGCCTTCGGACACAGCAAGTGTCACCACACCGGCGAACGGGGCGGCGATATGGCCCTGGTTGTTCTTATCAGCCTTCTCCGCGGCCGGGACATCGCTGGCGATGGAGCGGTCGCGCACGGCGACCGGGCGCAGTTGGCCGTTCATGATGCACATGACCGTGCGCATACCGCGCTCATCGGGTTCGGAGATGGCCTCCAGTCCGATGAGCAGGGTGACCCCCTTCTCCAGTTGCACACGGTGTTCCTCGCCGCGGCGCAGTCCGTAGAAGAACTGGTTGGCCGAAAGGCCCATGGTGTCGCCGTACTTTTCCCGGTGTGCGAGGAATTCGGCGGTGGGACCGGGGAACAGCAGCCGGTTGAGCGTGGCGCGGCGCAGTTCGGACGAACCGGCGAGCCCGGCTTCATCCGCTGGGGTAAGCGGTGTCTCCGGCTTGGCCGGACCACGCCCGGCCAGGGCCCGACTGCGGAACGGTTCGGGCCAGCCACCCGCCGGATTGCCGAGTTCGCCACGCAGGAAACCGATTACCGAATCCGGAATGTCATAGCGGCCCGGATCGGCGGCGAAGCTTTCGATATCGACACCGGTGCCGACCAAAGCGAGCGCGAGGTCGCCGACCACCTTCGAGGACGGGGTGACCTTCACCAATCGACCCAGCAGCCGGTCTGCCGCAGCATATTTCGCCTCGACCTCCTCGAACCGGTCACCGAGACCGAGCGCGATGGCCTGCTGGCGCAGATTCGACAACTGACCGCCCGGAATCTCGTGGGTGTACACCCGGCCGGTCGGCGCGGGCAGCCCGGATTCGAAGGGCGCGTACACCTTTCGCAGCGTCTCCCAGTACGGCTCCAGATCGCAGACATTCTGCAAGTTGAGGCCCGTGTCGAATTCGCTGTGCGCGGCGGCCGCTATGATCGCGGAAAGCGCTGGCTGACTCGTGGTTCCGGCCATGGCCGCGCTCGCACCGTCTACCGCATCGGCACCGGCCTGCCACGCGGCGAGATAGGTGGCGAGCTGACCGCCCGGAGTGTCGTGGGTGTGCACATGCACCGGGAGGTCGAAGTTGCTGCGCAGTGCGGACACCAGGGTCGCGGCGGCCGGAGCGCGCAGCAGGCCCGCCATATCCTTGATGGCCAGCACGTGCGCACCCGCGTCGACGATCTGCTCGGCCAGCTTGAGGTAGTAGTCGAGGGTGTAGAGGTTCTCGTCCGGGTTCGACAGGTCACCGGTGTAGCTCATCGCGACTTCCGCGATGGCCGTACCGGTTTCGCGCACCGCGTCGATGGCCGGACGCATCTGGTCGACATTGTTGAGCGCGTCGAAGATACGGAAGATATCGATGCCGGTAGCGGTCGCCTCGGAGACGAATGCGCGCGTCACCTGCTCCGGATACGGCGTGTAGCCGACGGTATTGCGTCCGCGCAACAGCATCTGCAGACAGATATTCGGTACGGCCTCGCGCAGTGCGGCCAGCCGCTCCCACGGGTCCTCGAACAGGAAGCGCAGCGCCACATCGTAGGTCGCGCCGCCCCAGGCCTCGATGGACAGCAGCTCCGGCGTCAGGCGCGCGACATGTCCGGCGACACCGAGCAGACCATTGGTGCGCACGCGGGTGGCCAGCAGTGACTGATGTGCGTCGCGGAAGGTGGTGTCGGTGACGCCGACGGCCTTCTGCGCACGCAACGCCTGCGCGAACCCCTCGGGGCCCAGGCGCAGCAGCCGCTGACGCGAACCGTCCGGCGGCGGGACGCTCAGATCGATGGCGGGCAGCTTGTCGTGCGGATACACCGTGGTCGGCCGCTCGCCGTGCGGCTTGTTCACGGTGATATCGGCGAGGTAGTTCAGGATCTTGGTGCCGCGGTCGGCCGAACCGCGCAGGGTCAGCAGTTGCGGGCGCTCATCGATGAACGAGGTGGTGACCCGGCCCGCCTTGAAGTCGGGATCATCGAGCACCGCGAGCAGGAACGGAATATTGGTGGTGACGCCGCGGATTCGGAATTCCGCAAGTGCGCGACTGGCTCTTGCTACGGCGGCGGGCAGATCGCGTCCGCGGCAGGTGAGCTTGACCAGCATCGAGTCGAAGTAGGCGCCGATCTCCGCGCCCAGGTTCGCACCGCCGTCGAGGCGGATGCCCGCGCCGCCGGGGGTGCGGTAGGCGGTGATGCGGCCGGTATCGGGGCGAAAACCGTTGGCCGGATCCTCGGTGGTGATCCGGCACTGCAGGGCCGCACCGCGAATGGCGACCTTGTCCTGGCTCAGGCCGAGCTGTTCGAGGGTCTCCCCCGCCGCGATGCGCAGCTGGGACTGGACCAGATCGACATCGGTGATCTCCTCGGTCACCGTGTGCTCGACCTGGATGCGCGGGTTCATTTCTATGAAGACGTGGTTGCCGCGCTCGTCCAGCAGGAATTCGACGGTGCCCGCGCAGCTGTAGCCGATCTGGCGGGCGAAGGCGACCGCGTCTTTGCAGATGCGCTCGCGGAGCGCGGGATCGAGGTTGGGCGCCGGAGCGAGCTCGATCACCTTCTGGTGGCGACGCTGCACCGAACAGTCGCGCTCGAACAGGTGCATGACATTGCCCTGCTGATCGGCCAGGATCTGCACCTCGATGTGGCGCGGGTTCACCACGGCCTGTTCCAGGAAGACCGTCGGATCACCGAAGGCCGACTCCGCCTCGCGGGATGCGGCCTCGATCGATTCGCGCAGCTGTGCCGGATCGGCGACCCGGCGCATCCCGCGCCCACCGCCACCCGCGACGGCCTTCACGAAGATCGGATAGTCCAGGTCCGCGGAGGCGGCCAGCAGTTCGTCGACATCGGCGGAGGGGGCGCTGGACTTCAGCACCGGCAGCCCCGCCGCCCTGGCCGCCTCGATCGCGCGGGCCTTATTACCGGCCAGTTCGAGCACATCGGCCGACGGACCGATGAAGATGATGCCCTCGCGCGCGCATGCCGCCGCGAGATCCGGGTTCTCGGACAGGAAGCCGTAACCAGGGTAGATGGCGTCGGCACCCGCGGACTTGGCGGCCGCGATGATCGCCTCGATCGAGAGATACGCCCGGACCGGGTGTCCTTGCTCGCCGATCTGGTAGGACTCCGCGGCCTTCAACCGGTGGACCGAGTTGCGGTCCTCGTATGGGAAGACTGCGACCGTCCCGATGCCGAGTTCGTAGGCCGCACGGAAGGCGCGGATGGCGATCTCACCGCGGTTCGCAACCAAGACTTTCGAGAACATTGAACTAAGGTACCCGGCGCGGAATCGTGCCCTGACAGGGAAGTCCCATTAGCAGAAATCTTCACAACGAGTCCTAGCAGAGTTGCGAAGTTGTGTTCATGCTGCGTTAATTTGCCGCGCATTCGCGCGGCGTGTTCGCGCGCAAGACTCGCTCCGTCGTGGTCGGCTGGGCAGCGACCGTCTCCGTGATCACAAGTGCCGTCAAACCGGGTTGCGCGTGTGCCTATGCTTGGTGTTGCAGCTGGTTCGCCGTGCGTTGACGAGATGGAGCCCCGACGTCGCGTTACGGAGTCGAGTTCGCGGATCGGTGCAGCCGGTGCGCGGATGAGAGGGAACCCGGTGAGAATCCGGGACTGTCCCGCAGCGGTATGCAGGAACGACCGCCGTCATCAGCACTGGGTGACCACCCGGGAAGCGACGGCCAGTAGGTGAGCCCCGTCCGGGGTCGGCCAGAAGGCCCGTGCCCGCAAGTCCGAAGACCTGCCAGCCGTGTCGGATACGCCGTATCCGGCGGCCACCGCCTCGTGGATTGGGCGCGCGGACCTCTGTGTGATTGTCGGGCTCCGTCGTTCGGTCGGTACGCCGGCACGTCACTGGGTCTCCGCTAGCTCGTAGGGCGATGGTCTTCGATCTCAGCACTGGAGAAATTCGTGACTGTTACGCATAACCCGTTCACCGCGACGGTTCTCGGTCTCCCGCGGGTGGGGCCGCACCGTGAGCTCAAGCGCGCCACCGAGTCCTACTGGGCCGGACGCATCGACGCACGGCAACTGCACGCGACCGCAAGCAACCTGCGGCGCCGCCAGTTGACCGAATTGCAAAGCGCCGGACTGGATTCCATCCCCGTCGGCACCTTCTCCTATTACGATCAGATGCTCGATACCGCCGTGCTGCTCGGCGCGCTGCCACCGCGGGTGGCCGATATCGCCGATCCGCTGGATCGCTATTTCGCGGCGGCACGCGGCACCGAAACGGTCGAACCGCTGGAGATGACCAAGTGGTTCGATACCAACTACCACTATCTCGTGCCGGAAATCGGTCCCGAGACGGTGTTCTCGCTGCATCCGTCGAAGGTGTTGGATGAGCTACGGGAGGCGCTCGCACTCGGCGTGCCCGCACGTCCGGTGGTGGTCGGGCCCATCACCTTCCTGAAGCTGGCGAAGGCGACCGGCGGTGCGGCGCTGGATCGGCTCGACGAGTTGGTGCCGCACTATCGGGAGCTGTTGCGGCTGCTGGCCACGGCGGGCGCGGAGTGGGTACAACTCGACGAGCCGGTCTTGGTCACCGATCTGACCGCTGACGAAGTCGAACTCGTACGGCGCACCTACACCGAACTGTCGGCCGCGACGGATCGCCCCGCACTGCTGGTGGCCACTTACTTCGGCAGGCCGGATACGGCGTCGAGCGCCTTGGCCGAGACCGAAATCGAAGGCATCGCACTCGATTTCACCGTTGCCGCCGAGCTCTCCGAAGCGGCCGGCGTGCCCGCGCTGGCGAACAAGCTGCTGGTGGCGGGTGTGGTCGACGGTCGAAATGTCTGGCGGGCGGACCTGGACCGGGCCTTGGCGACGCTCGGGACACTGCTGGGGGGCGCGAAATCCGTTGCGGTGTCGAGTTCCTGCTCGCTACTGCACGTGCCCTATACCTTGGCGAGCGAAACCGGCCTCGACGAGCGGCTGCGTTCGTGGTTGGCGTTCGGTGCGGAGAAGGTCGCCGAGGTGCGGCTGCTCGCGACCGCACTGAGCGCGGGACCCGAAGCGATCACCGATGAATTGGCCACAGTCCGTGCAGCTCTCGCCACCAGACGCACCGATCCTCGGTTGGACAATTCGCAGGTGCGGGCGCGGCTGGTCGCGCTCGGCCCCGATGCTACCCGACGGGCTCCCGCGGAGCAGCGACGGGCATTGCAGGCCGAGCGGCTGCGGTTGCCCTCGCTGCCGACGACGACAATCGGTTCGTACCCACAGACCTCGGCGATCCGGCTGGCGCGTGCGGCACTGCGCAACGGTGCGATCGATCAGACCGAGTACATGCGGCGGATGCGGTCCGAAATCGCGGATGTCATTGCGTTACAAGAGAAACTGGGCCTGGACGTGCTGGTGCACGGCGAGCCGGAGCGCAATGACATGGTGCAGTACTTCGCCGAACAGCTCGACGGATTCGCCGCCACCGAAGCGGGCTGGGTGCAGTCCTATGGCACCCGCTGCGTACGGCCGCCGATTCTGTTCGGCGATGTGGCGCGCCCCGAGCCGATGACCGTGGACTGGATCACCTACGCGCAATCGTTGACCGATAAGCCGGTCAAGGGCATGCTGACCGGCCCGGTCACGATTCTGGCCTGGTCGTTCGTGCGCGATGATCAACCGTTGGCGGATTCGGCACGTCAAGTGGCGCTGGCCATCCGGGACGAAACGGTCGATCTGCAGGCCGCGGGCATTCGGATCATCCAGGTCGACGAGCCCGCGCTGCGAGAGCTGCTGCCGCTGCGCGCGGCCGATCAGGGCGAATACCTGGGGTGGTCGGTCGGCGCCTTCCGATTGGCGACCTCCGGAGTCTCGGATGCCACCCAGATCCACACCCACCTCTGCTATTCGGAATTCGGTGAGGTCATCGATGCGATCGCGGGATTGGATGCCGATGTGACCTCGATCGAGGCGGCACGGTCGCACATGGAGGTGCTCGACGATTTGAATGCCGCGGGCTTCGATCTCGGCGTCGGACCAGGCGTTTACGACATCCACTCACCCCGGGTGCCAAGCGTGGAAGAGATCACGGCGTCGCTGCGGGCGGCACTGAAGGCCGTTCCCGCCGAACGGCTTTGGGTCAATCCGGACTGCGGATTGAAGACGCGTGGACCAGTCGAGGTCGAGGCGTCGTTGCGCAATCTGGTCGCGGCAGCGGCAGCGGTGCGCTGATCGGATAGCGCGCTCGCCCTCCTGAAGTCGGAGGGCGTGCGCGCTCCGTGGGTTCCCTATCCCCGAAGACCGGACAGCCCGATAGCGCGCGGTAGTCACGCGCTATCGGGCTGCGTATCAATGCGATTCGGCCCCCGGGAAGGGCCGAAGCCGACGACGCGGCGTGTATCTCTCACAACTCTCGCCATTGCGCACCATCGGCCGGATACGCGAGCGCGCGCCCAATCCCCGCCGCCAGGCCGTATGACATTCCGAGCAACGATCCATGCGTAACCCCTCCTCATACGTCGCCATCGGGATATCACCCCCGATGTCCTATTCGACGCGCGGACGACCGATTCGGTTCCGCCGATCCCCGCCGATTATTCGGCCGCGGGCTCGGCTCCGAAGGCACGGTTGATGGCGGCCATATCGAAGTAGTCGCGCCAAGCGGTGATGGCGCCGTCGGCGACTTCGAAGACGCCCACTACCGGCAGCGGCGTGTCCTTGCCCAGGCCGCGGAGGATATCGGTGCGTTCGTTCATGACGATATTTCCGGCGGCGACCTGGTGGTGGACGTCGAAATCGATGGATTCGAAGGTGGTGAGGAAACCGGCGATGAATTCCCGGATGGCGGGGCGACCATGGATGGGTTCCATCGGAATATTGTGGTAGACGGCATCTTCGGCGAAGAAGGCGCTGATCTGGTCCGGGTCGGGATCGGCCCAGCTGCGGCACATGGCGGTGACGATTTCGTCGGGGCTCGGCATTCGGTTCGCTCGCTTCCTTGCGCCGATGGGATCGGGCATATCGGTCGATTCGATCGCACCGATTACACCAAACAATCGCTTGGTTGAGGAGTGCTTACCCGAGATCAGCCGGCAACTCGGGCGGACAAAACAGGCCAACCACCCCACTTCGCACACTACGCAGGATTGATCTTCGGCAAAATCCCTTGCAACAGCAGATTTCTGCGGGCCAGAATCCTGCATTTTGCGATGATTGCAAATTGCGAGGGCTACCATCTTGCGGTGCGCAAGATGTACGCGGGCGCCCGACTAAGACGGTTGCGCGAGGAACGGCGGATGACCCAGGCGGCACTGGCGAAATCCCTGGATCTATCGCCTAGCTACCTCAATCAGCTCGAGCGCGACCAGCGACCGCTCACTATTCCGGTGCTACTCAAGCTCAACTCCACCTTCGACCTCGACGTGCAATTCTTCGCCGCCGACTCCGACGCCCGGCTGGTCTCGGATCTGCACGAGGTACTCGTCGACGCGGCGGGCGGTGACAGTGCGCCGCTGACAGAGGTGGAGGAGCTGGCAACGCGACTTCCGGAGGTATCGCGAATCGTCGTCGCGATGCATCGGCGATTACGCGCCGCGACGGATCAACTCGATCTGCTCTCCGCACGCGTGGCCGCGCCCACGGGCGCCCCCGGCGTGCCCATGCCGTACGAGGATGTGCGGGACTTCTTCTACGACCACCACAATCACATCGCCCAACTCGATCATGCGGCCGAACAACTGTTCGAGGAGTGCGGTCTGAGCATCGGGTCACTCGATAGGCAACTCGCCAGAGTGGCCGAGGAGCGCGCGGGGGTCACCGTACTGGTGCGCGGCGACGGCGCGGATCCGTCCATCCCGAAACGGCATTACGACCCGGACAGCCGCACGCTGACGCTGGCGCGGCGGCTGCGTCCCGGGCAGCGCGCATTTCAAATCGCAACCACCCTCGGATTTCTGCTGTACGGCAAGGAATTGGATGCCGTACTGGCCGAAACACCGTCGCTCACCGGCGAATCCAGGACATTGGCACGTATCGGGTTGGCCAATTACTTCGCGGGCGCGCTCGTGTTGCCGTACGGCCGCTTCCTGCGGTCGGCCGAGGAACTGCGCTACGACATCGATCTGCTCGGCCTGCGTTTCGAAGTCGGCTTCGAGACCATCTGCCACCGATTGAGCACCCTGCAGCGGCAGGGGCAGCGGGGGGTTCCGTTCTTCCTCGTCCGCACCGACCGAGCGGGCAATATCTCGAAACGCCAGTCCGCCACCGCATTCCATTTCTCTCGGGTCGGCGGCAGCTGTCCACTGTGGGTGGTGCACGAGGCCTTCGCCAATCCGGGTCGCATCCTCACCCAGATGGCTGCCATGCCCGATGGCCGCCGCTACCTCTGGATCGCCCGCACCTCGCTGGCGGGACCCCACGGATTCAGCACGGCGACAAAGGATTTCGCGATCGGTCTGGGTTGCGATATCGAATATGCCGACCGGCTGGTGTATTCGAACGGGCTACACCTGGACAGTCCGGCCGCGGCGGTGCCGATCGGCGCGGGCTGCAAGGTCTGCGAGCGGCCCTCCTGCCCACAGCGCGCCTTCCCCCAGATCGGCAGTCCACTCGCGGTCACCGAGCACCTCAGCACCGACCTTCCCTACCCCCGAGCCCTGCGCTAGCCATATCTACTGGCCGCCAACCGATCACCGCGCACCGACGCGGGCAAACTTCGGCTGCTTACCTTTGCGGCGGCCCGTCGCGCGGGCCGTGCCCGGCGGCCGTCTGAACGAAGCTGAGCCACATCGACATTCAGCGGCTCCCAAACGGGAACTCCATTCTCGACGATCAAGACTTCGCCAAGTATTCGAGGCGTTCGGTGTTCACCGCAGCATGCATCATGGTGGCGAGGCCGGGGTGGTTGTGCAGGCCAGGGTCGGATTCGACCAGTCGGCGGGCGAGATCTTGTGCGGCGGTGATGACTTCGAGGTCGTCGAGTAGCGAGAGCAGGCGCAGGGAACGGGCGGTGCCGGATTGGGCGGCGCCGAGGACGTCGCCTTCCCGGCGTTGGCGCAGGTCGAGTACGGCGAGTTCGAAGCCGTCGGTGGTGGCGGCGACGGCGTCGAGGCGGGCCATTGCGGTGCCGGTGGGGCCTGCGTCGGTGATGAGCAGGCACAGGCCGGGATGCTTGCCGCGGCCGATGCGACCGCGCAACTGATGCAGCTGGCTGACACCGAAGCGGTCCGCGTCCACGATGACCATGATGGTCGCATTCGGGACGTCGACGCCGACCTCGACGACCGTGGTGCAGACCAGCACGTCGATATCGCCGTCATTGAATGCGCGCATCATCTGGTCTTTTTCATCGGTCGGAAGTCTGCCGTGCAGCAGGCCGACCCGGACGCTCGCGAGCGGACCGGTGCGCAGCATATCGAAGACCTCGAGCGCGGCGGCCGTGGTCGGGCCTTCCTTCTCCGCTGTCTCTTTCGACTTGCCGGACTTACCGTTGCGGCCCTTGCCGTTCTCCTCGTCGTCGCCGATGCGTGAGCACACCACATAGGCCTGCCGTCCGGCGCCGACCTCCTCCAGGATCCGCTCCCAAGCACGGTCGACCCAGTTCGGATGCTGTTTGCGCGGGACCACCTTGGACACGATCGGCGAGCGGCCGCGGGGCAGCTGGGTGAGGGTGGAGGTCTCCAGATCGCCGAGGGTGGTCATGGCGATGGTGCGGGGAATCGGGGTCGCGGTCATGACCAGCAGATGCGGGCTGGCACCGGATTTCGCCTTGGCGCGCAACGCATCCCGCTGTTCGACACCGAATCTATGCTGTTCGTCGACGATCACCATGCCGAGATCGAAGAACTCCACCGCGTCCTGGATGAGCGCGTGCGTGCCGATCACGATGCCCGCTTCGCCGGTGACCGCAGCCAATAGCGCGGCCTTCTTCGCCGACGCCGACATCGAACCGGTTACCAGCACCACCTTGGTCGCATTGTCGGCGGCACCGAGTTCACCGGCGGTGCCGAGGTCGCCGAGCATCGTGCGCAGCGACCGATAGTGTTGGGCAGCAAGAACTTCCGTCGGCGCGAGCAGTGCGCACTGCTGACCGGAATCGACCACCTGCAGCATGGCATGCAGCGCGACGATGGTCTTCCCCGAACCCACCTCCCCCTGCAGTAGCCGGTGCATCGGATGGCTGCGCGCGAGATCGTCGGAGATCTCCGCGATCACCTGCTGCTGCCCCTCGGTCAGTTCGAATGGCAGGCGGGTGTCGAAAGCCGCTGCGATACCGTCGGATCGGGGTGGACAGGGCCGGGCCGCACGTGCCTCCGCATCGTGTCGCCGCTCGGCGAGCACCAGTTGCAATGCCAGCGCTTCATCGAAACGCAAACGCTGCCTGGCCTGTTCGATATCGGACTTGTGTTCGGGCAGGTGGATCAGGCGCAATGCGTCGGAGACCTTCATCAGCCCGCGGTCCTCGCGCAGGTCACCGGGCAGCGGATCGTCGATCGGGTCGAGTTGGTCGAGTACCTGCCGGACACATGCGAGCAGATCCCAGCTCTGCACCTTCGCGGTCGCCGGGTATACCGGGATGTATTCCCGTTCGAAGAACGAGACATCCACTCCTTCTTTACCTTTTGCGCTCTGCGCCAATCCGCGCAGGGCACCGCCGCCGCGCACCGAGGTGAGGTTCTCTATCGAACCCTCTTCCTTCTCGGGCAGGATCAGATAATCCGGATGCGAAAGGTTCCAGCGATCCGGGCGCCACCAGTGCACCGTGCCCGACATCATGGCCCGGACCCCTTCGCGGACAAGGTAACTCACCTTGTCGCCATTGAAGAAGGTGATGTCGATCGGAGCGACCGAACCGGTATCGAGGGCGACCTTCAGCAATCGGCCCCTGCGGTTCTTCATCGGGCGCAGTTCGGTTTTCGTCACCCGGCCGATGACCGTGATATGCGCGCCCTCCTCCGGCTGCTCCTGGGTGAGCGGCTGGCCCTGGGTGGCATAGCGCAATGGATAGTGCCGCAACAGATCCTCGACAGTGTGCATGTCGAAGGCGTCGGCGAGCGGCTCGGCCGCCTTCACGCCGAGCAGGTGGTCCAGCCGATCGCTGAGTGTCGCCATATCCCTATTCCACCCCTATCTGCACCAGATCCGCTTGCTGCCCACCGGAATACACACTCACCTCGACACCGGGAAAGCCGTTCGCGATATGCGCGGCCAGTTCGTCCGCGAGTTCGGCGGGTGCCGCCGCACCCATGAGCAGGGTGACCAGCTCACCGCCGAAGCCGAGCATCCGGTCGAGCAGGGTCCGGGCCGCGGTCGGCACATCTCGATCGATCACCACGACATCGTGACCGACCAGACCGAGCCCATCACCGGCCTCACAGGTGCCGACCATGGTGAGCGCCCGCTCTGTCGCGGCATGCACAGATCCCCAGCGGGTCGCGGCCGCCGCCTCCGACATCGCGAACGCATCGTCCACCGCGATCCGGCCGCAATCGTGCACCGCCAGCGCCGCCAAACCCTGCACCATGGACCCGCTCGGCAACAACAACACGTCCCGGTGCGCGTCACGAGCCGCAACACCGACCGCGACCAATTCGTGCGCGGGCAGCGCACCGTTCGGCAACACCAACACCTCCCGATTCGGCAGCCGTCGAATCGCCGCGAGCAGAGCGGCGCTGGTCACGATCCCGTCACCGCCGAGCACCACCGCACCCCCGGCCTCGAACAGCACCGCCGCCCCATCCCCCGAAGCAACAGCCAGCACCGCACGGTCCGCGGGGCCATCGTGATCAGATCCGGGGTATGCGGTCGCACCCGATCCGGTTGCGGCCACGAGAGTTTCGGCACGCGCGGTCGCGTCGGCGCGTGCGGCACCACCAGGCTGCGCGGCGATATCAGGGCGATCCACCACGCCGGCCGAGGCGAGATCGCGGCGGCCGCTGACATCGGCACGCGCTGGCGGGACCACACGCGCGCCACCAGCCCGCCCGTCGACATCGGTGCGATTCACACCGTCGGCCTGGGCTCGATCGCGGCGGCCGCCGGCATCAGCGCGCGCGGAGGGGGCCACAGGCCCACCAACGGGGGCACCGGCACGACCAGAAACGTCGGCCGAGGCTTCGTCGGAATGCCCGTCGACCTCCGCGCGACCAGCGCTGTCGGTGCCCGCGGCTATGCCGCTGAACGCGGTCGCGTCGGGATACGCGGGGGTTGGGCGGGCGGTGATGGTGAAGCTTTCGATGCGGATGGCGCTGAGGGTGCCAGTGGCAATGCCTGCTTCTACGGCGGCGCCGGCGTCGGCGCAGTGGACGTGGGCGGACCAGGAGCCCGCGCCGTCACCGACGACCACGACGGAGTCGCCGAGGTCGGCGAGGCGGTCGCGGAGTCGCGCGATCCGCTGGTCGTCGGTGTCGGACAGGAGGTACATCACCTCGAAGTGGGGTTCGGCGCTGTTCAGCGGTCCGGCACAGCTGCCGTGCGGTTCGGCATCGGCTCGCGGTACGGAGTCGGCGTGCGCCGCTGCGGTGGCACGATCAACACCTGCCCGGTCGCCAACGAATGCGAATTCGCCGGGCGCGTATTCCGGCCGAGCGGGTATCTCACCGAGGGTGACCGCGACCAGACTGTCGAGCAGCACCACCAACCCGCGCGCACCCGCATCGACCACCCCCGCCTCGCGCAGCACGCCGAGTTGGGCGGGCGTATCACCGAGCGCCACGGCGGCACCGTCGGCCGCGGCCACCGCCACCGCGGCCACCGCAGATTCCGGACAGGCCGCGGCGGATTCGGCTGCCCGCTCCAGGACGGTCAGGATGGTTCCCTCGACCGGCACACTCAGCGATGCCCGCACCAGCACCGATGCCGTGGCCAGCGCGTCACGCAACGTCTGCGCCGTCAGCGGCCCGCCGCGCGCCGCTTCGGCAATCCCCCGCAACACCTGCGACAGGATGATTCCGGAGTTCCCACGCGCACCGAGCGTCGCCCCGCGCGCCATCGCCGCGGCCGCATCGTGCGTCGAGAGCGATTCGCGCGGTTCGCGATGCCCGTCCCCACGCGTCGAGGTCAGCGCGGCCTCTGCGGCCTGCACCGCCGCTCGCATGGTCGCGAGCATGTTGGTACCCGTGTCGGCATCGGCGATGGGGAAGACATTGAGTGCGTTGATCTCCGCGCGCCGCTGCTGCAGGCCTTCGAGGCAGATTCGGCCCCAGCGCAGTAGGGCCGGGCCGTTCAGTTCATTCGGCTCGGTAACGGCAGGCAGTCCCGCGTCCGGGCCGTCGCCCATCATGTCCCGCAATCCGGGCACCGCCACCTCTCTCCGCGATCGTCCACACCGCCACCCGCAGCCAAGTAGCTGCTGGCAGATCGCTCGAAAGGATCTGCCGCCGTTGGCCAGGTTAGCCGGCGATACCGACAGTGGATCGGCGACACCGATGCACTACCATCGGAAGTGCCCGAGGGGCGTCATGCCATGACCCGGTTTGGCGGATCAGGGCGCCGCCAGCTACCCTTGCAGGGTTGCCTAGCGCGGCCGAGAGGGTTTGCGCTGGCCGACATCAGTCGGCAGGGCATTAAGACATTGTTTCCGGACATGCCGCCGATGCGCGGCCGTCCCCACATGACATGAAGGAGTTCGCGACTATGGCTGCCGTCTGCGACGTTTGCGCCAAGGGCCCCGGCTTCGGGAAGTCGGTCTCGCACTCGCACCGGCGTACCAACCGTCGTTGGAACCCGAACATCCAGACCGTGCGCGCACAGGTCGCGCCGGGCAACACCCGCCGCATGAATGTGTGCACCTCCTGCCTGAAGGCGGGCAAGGTCGTTCGCGGCTGATTTCCCAGAGACCGACACACGCCCCGACACCACCAGGTGCTCGGGGCGTAGTCATCTGCGGACCTCTCGGCAACGATGGTCCGCATGACCCAGCCAGCCTGGCGCATAGCCCCACTCGCCGCCGAACACGTCCACAGCCTGGCCGAATGCCATATCGCCTGCTGGCGTGAGGCCTATCGCGGCCTGGTCCCCGATCACATACTGGATGCGTTCGACGTCGAGCACCGCGCGGAGCGATGGGAACGCATCCGAGTCCGTTACCCGCGGAGCACCTGCGTCGCCCTCGTCGACGACGAGGTAATCGGTTTCGCGAGTTCGGGCCCGCCACGCGACGAATCTCCGGTCACCCCAAACGAACTCAATGCCCTCTACGTCCGTGCCGCCTGGTACGGCACCGGCGTCGCCGACGACCTCATCCGCGCCGCCATCGCCCCCGACGTAGCGTGCTCGCTTTGGGTCTTCGAGCAGAACCCACGCGCCCAGTCCTTTTACCGCAAACACGGCTTCGAACTGGACGGCACCCGTCGCATCGAGGCCTTCACCCCCGCCGTCGAGGTCCGGATGGTGCGCCGCTGCCCGAAAGGCGGCAGCTAGTGTGCTGGCCATGACTTCCACGCACACCGAGTACGTCACCGTCGTCGACGGCGTACTACAGATCACCATCTCGACCGCCGCGAACGGCACGTCCCTGGACTTCGCCGGCATCAACGCGGGCACCAAGGCATTGCGGTCGGCGGGCCGCGAGATCGGGGCCGTGCTGCTGACGGGCGCCGGATCGAACTTCTCCGCAGGCGGCAATGTGCGCGGTTTCGCGGCGGCCGAGGATCGGGCCGGTCATATCTTCGGCCTCGCGACGGATCTGCACAATTTCGTGCGGGCCCTCGACGAGGCCATCGCGCCCGTCGTCGCGGGGGTACAGGGATGGGCAGCCGGAGCCGGGATGAGCCTGGCGTGCGCGGCGGATATCGCGATCGGCGGGCCGAGCACCAAGCTGCGTCCGGCATATCCGGGCATCGGGCTGAGCCCGGACGGCGGCATGTCGTGGACGCTGCCGCGGATCGTCGGCGCCGGACGCGCCCGCGAAATCCTGCTCACCGACGCGATTCTCGATGCCGAGACCGCGGTGCGCCTCGGCATTCTGAGCCGACTCGTCGACGACGAGCAAGTGCGCGACGAGGCAATGAATGTGGCCCGAACCCTCGCCGCCGGACCGCGATCCGCCTACGCGAGCATCAAATCGCTACTGGCACGGTCGAATTCGTCGACGTTGAGCGACCAGCTCGACTACGAGCGCGATGCGATCAGCGCGGCGGCGAACAGCCCGGCCGGGCGCGAGGGCGTGGACGCCTTCGTCGAGAAGCGCAAGCCCGACTACCAGAACCGGTAGTCAGCCGCGCACCTGGAGCACGAATTTCGCGACCGCGTCGGTGAACGAATCATTGTCGTCACCGGCCGCGGTATGTGCCGCACCACCGATCTCGACCAGCTGTGCATGCGGCACCAATGCCTGGAATTCCGCGGCGCCCTCCGGCGACACCACATCGGACTGCATGCCGCGCACCAGCAGCACGGGCATGGTGAGGGCGCCCGCGGCGGCCTCCATCTCCTGGACCATTTCGCTCGGATCCTCGACGCGGTGGGCGAGCATATCCGGATCCCAGTGCCAGTACCAGCGGCCGTCGCGCTGGCGCAGATTGCGCAGCAGGCCGTCGGTGTTCTTGGGCCGTGGCCGATGCGGCATATATTCCGCGACGGCGTCGGCGGCCTGCTCGAGGCTGTCGAAGCCGTCGCGATATTTGCCGAGGAAATCGATCACCCGCGCCACACCGGCGGGTTCGGGGCGGGTGACGATATCGACGAGCACCAGGGCGGTGATCGCCGTGCCACCCGGATGCGCGGTGGTGAGCAGCCCGGTGATCCCGCCCATGCTCGCACCGACCACGACCGCGGGGGCAGCCAGCTGTTCGAGGACCGCGACGAGGTCCTCGACCATCGTGGCGCGCCGGTAATCGGCGTGCGGCGACCACGCGCTGTCGCCGTGGCCGCGCGCGTCGAGCGTGACGACCCGCATCCCGGCGGCGGCCAGCTTCGCACCGGTCTGCTTCCACGAGTGTCTGGTCTGACCGCCACCGTGCAGAAACAGGACGAGCGGGCCGTCCGCCGGGCCGAACTGGTCGGCGGCCAGCTCGATCCCATCGGAACCGCGTAGCCGCAGCCGGATGGGATCGAGAAGGTTGTTCGCATTACTCACGATCCGAGGATCGCACAGTTACCGCTGGGGCTCACGTGAGCCCCGGTCAACGAGACCTCAGCAGTCCCACTTGCCCTGCGCGCTGATGGTGTTCTGCAGCAGGCACGCGACCTTGGCATTCACCGAGGACGAGATGGTCGAGGAGCCATTGGAGGTGAATTCCTCGCCGACCGGAGCGGCGGTGGTGGGCGCGGAGGTATCCGCGGCGGACTCGAGCGGCAACCCGGCCGCATTCGCCGCCGCACTGCCGCCGGCCAGGGCCGCGCACAGGGCCAGCGTGGCGGTGGTGCCGCGCAGTGCGCCGCGAACGGTCTTATTCTGCATGAAATTGTGCTCCTCTACTGTGATTTAACCTCGACGCCCGAGATCTAGGGCAGGCGCCAGTCAACAGGTTCGGCACCCAGTTCGTCGAGTAGTTCATTCACTCGTGAGAAGGGTCGCGAACCAAAAAAACCGCGCGAGGCCGACAGTGGTGACGGGTGCACGGATTCGATATAGGGCACCTCGGCCGCGGCGAGCTGCGGCTTCAGTGTCTGCGCGTCACGACCCCACAGGATCGCGACCAGCGGCTCATCCCTGGCCACCAGCGCGCCGATCGCCTGATCGGTCACCGCTTCCCAGCCCTTGCCGCGGTGCGAGGCGGGCTGTCCCGGCGAAACCGTCAGAACTCGGTTCAGCAACAGCACGCCCTGATCCGACCACGGGCTCAGATCGCCATTGGACGGTGTCTGGTGACCGAGATCCTTGCTGTATTCGGCGAAGATATTGGCGAGGCTGCGCGGCACCGGCGAAACATCCGGGGCGACAGAGAAACTCAGGCCCATCGGATGTCCGGGCGTCGGATACGGGTCCTGGCCGACGATGAGCACGCGCACCGCATCGAACGGCCGCTGGAAGGCGCGCAGCACATTCTCACCGGCCGGTAGATAACCGCGGCCCGCCGCATTCTCCGCGCGCAGGAATTCACCCATTGCCGAGATCTGTGCCGCAACCGGTTCGAGAGCCTTCGCCCAACCCGGATCCATTATTTCCGTCAGTGGTTTCGCGCCCATGACCGCACAACCTATCGTGGCTCGGGCTCGGATGCCGAGTCCACCCCGCTGAACGATTCCCAGCCCCCACTGCCCGGCTGCCGCACGCCGTCGACGGTGACGCCCTGACCTGCCAGCACCCGTCCGATCGGCACCCACCCGGGCGGCAGTTCCCGCTGCCAGGGCCACGTTCCGACGAAGGCATGATCCTCACCACCGGTCAGAATCCATTGCGCCGCATCGGCATCCAGACGCCGCGCGATTGTCGTCAGCGCCGGATCGCGCAATGTCTTCGAGTGGATATCGATCGCGACTCCGGATGCCTCGGCGATATGGCCCAGATCCGCGAGCAGTCCGTCCGAGATATCGGTGAGCGCGGTAGGTATCGCGGGCCATTCGGAAGCAGATCCGATGATGCCTTCCGATCCGAACTGCGCCGCATTCGACTGTTCCGACACCCCGATGTGCTCCGAATCCAGTACCCCTTGCGCGGGGGACGCACCCGAGTTGTCCACCTCGGCAGCGGAATCGGCGACCACGGCGAGCACCGCCGAATAGGGCGGCTGTGGGACCCGATGGGCCGCAAGCACTTCGGCGAAGAATTCGTCTGCCGGATCGAGTCCGGCAGTCAGCACCGCCAACCCAGCGGCGGACCAACCGAGGCGACCCACCACCGCGACCGTATCCCCCACGCGCGCACCGGCTCTGGTGATCGGCGCGCGGCCGTCCAGGTCACCGAAGGCGGTGACCGAGATGACCAGCTGCGGACTGCGCACCACATCGCCACCCGCGATGGAGCCACCCGCGCGGCGCGCCTCGGCCCACATCCCATCGGTGAGCCGATCCACCAGCTCGAGCGGCGTATCGGCCGGACAGCCGAGCGCCACCACGAATGCGGTCGGTACCGCACCCATGGCGACCACATCCGCGGCGTTCTGCGCGATCGCCTTGCGCCCGATATCGCGCGGACCGGACCAGTCGAGCCGGAAATGTCGATCCTGGACCAGCATGTCGGTGGTGACCACGAACCGGCCGTCCGGCGCGGCCACCACGGCGGCGTCGTCACCTGGGCCGAGCAGCACGCCGGGCGCCTGTACCCGCCCCGTGTTGATCCGCTCGATCAGTGCGAACTCCCCCAGTTCACGCACTGTCTTCGGCCGTGTGCCCTCGCTGATGACCTGGTCCCTTCCCGGCGTCGTGCTGGCTGAAATCGCACCGAGGGTACCCTTTCCAGGGCAATCGAGTACTACCAGGCCGGTGCGCGGCATCCATCTCCCAGGTGACCGGGCCCCACCAGCGCGAACAGGAAGGAAGGATCGGTGAGCATGGCGGCGGAGTCGTCGGAGGCCGAGCGATCGAAGGACGCGGAGCCGTCGAGCAGGACGGCCGATTCGGCTGCGGACAGCGCTGCGGCCGAAGCCACGCCCACTGCCGATCGCAGCGAAGCCGAGAGCACTCCCTCAGCCGCCGCCGCCCGTCCCGCAACAGCCTCAACCGGTGCCGCCGATGCCGAGCCTTCGAGCTCAGACAGCACCGAACCCACCGGCGAGCCCCCAGTCGAACCCGGCGGTTACCCACCCGCGCTGATCGCGACCGCGGTCGCACTCCCGGTCGTGCTGATCGTCGCCGTGCTGGTCGCCGCGGTGCTGGCCCGCCGCGCGCCGACCGAACGCGAACCTCTGGTCCTCGGTCCGGTTCCCGCACCCGCCGCGGACGGACCCGCATGCACCGCGCTGCTGCCCGCATTGCCGGTCGATCTCGGCGACTACTCCAAATCCACACTGGTGGAACCGGCGCCCCCCGCGACCCGCGCCTGGCAGCGCAAAGACGGCGGGGCCGCCATCGTGCTGCGCTGCGGTTTGGAGCGGCCGTTGGAGTTCAATCGCGCCTCACCATTGCAGATCGTCAATGGTGTGCAGTGGTTCGAGGTCCGTGATGCGACCGCGAAGGCGAGCACCTGGTTCGCCGTCGATCGCGCCACCTATATCGCGCTGACCGTTCCCGACGGCTCCGGACCGACTCCGTTACAAGGAGTTTCGGACACGATCACCGCGAACCTGCCCGCTCAGCCGATCGATCCAGGTCCACTGCCGAATTGATCGACGGCGGGCCGAAGCGCACCGAAAGCACGGTCCGCGTGTCCGGAGCGAGTACAGCTAGCGCAGCCCGGTCCCTCGGGTCAACGCCGTCTCGATCAATGTGGAAACCAATGTCCGGTAATCGATTCCGGTCGCTTCCCACATCCGCGGATACATGGAAATCGATGTGAATCCGGGCATCGTATTGATCTCGTTGATCACCGGGCCCTGCGCCGTGACGAAGAAGTCCACCCGCGCCAACCCTTGGCAGTCGAGCGCTTTGAACGCACGCACCGCGAGCTCTCTTATGTTGTCGGATACTTCGTCGTCCAGCTTCGCCGGAACATCGAATTCGCAGACATCGTCGAGGTATTTGGTGTCGAAGTCGTAGAACTCCGGTGCCGCCGCATCGGCCTCCGGCATCCGGATCTCGGCGACCACGCTGGCGGCCACCCGACCATCCGAGAATTCCAGTACGCCACATTCGACTTCGCGTCCGACAATGCCCGCCTCCACGATCACCTTCGGATCGTGTTCGCGCGCTGTCGCGATCGCCGCGTCCAGTTCGCGCCAGTCGGTGACCTTGGTGATGCCGATCGAGGAACCACCGCGCGCCGGTTTGACGAAAACCGGCAGGCCGAGCAGCGCCCGATCGTCCGCACCGAGGGTGTCGGTCCCGCGCCGCAGCACCACCTGGCGGCCGATCGGCAGTCCCTCCGCGGCCAGCAGCTTCTTGGTGAATTCCTTATCCATGCCCGCCGCACTGGCCAGCACGCCCGGCCCGACATAGGGCACCCCGGCGAGTTCGAGCATGCCCTGCAGCGTGCCGTCCTCCCCGAACGGGCCGTGCAGGATCGGGAACACCACATCCACCGACCCCAGTGCCGCACCCGGATCATCGAGCGCGACCAACGACCCGGACCGGCTCGGATCGGCGGCCAACGTGAGCGCGGTGCCGCTGCTGTCGACCGCGGGCAGCGCATTGTCCTTGAACCCGAGCGCCGCCACCTCGGACCCACCGAGCACCCAGGCACCGTCGATGGTGATGCCGATGGGCACGGCCTCGTACTTTTCCGGATCGAGGTTGCGCAGCACGCTACCGGCCGACACACACGAGACGGCGTGCTCGTTACTGCGCCCGCCGAACACCACAGCAACCCTGATCCGGTTCGTCATGCACCGAACCGTACCCGTTTTGGACGCCGAACCAACCTCGCGCCCGTGCGGCTATAGCGTGCGCCCCCATTCCGGTTTGATCCGACGGCCCAGCAGATTGCCGACCGCCTCGCTCACCGAAAGGCCCTCGTGACATACCTGGTGCACCGATGTCGTCAGCGGCATCTCGACATCGTGCGCCGCCGCCAGTGCCCGAACCGATGTGCACGACTTCACACCCTCGGCGACCTGACCATGGGTGGCCTCCTGGGCCGCCTCCATGGACCCGCCCGCTCCGAGGACATGCCCGAACGACCGATTGCGCGACAGCGGCGAGGTACAGGTCGCGACCAGATCGCCGACCCCGGCCAGCCCCGCCAACGTGACCGGCTCCGCGCCGAGTGCGACCCCGAGCCGGATGATCTCGGCCAGCCCGCGGGTGATCAGGCTGGCGACCGAGTTGTCACCCAACCCCATTCCCGACGCGATGCCGCACGCAAGGGCGATGACGTTCTTGCACGCCCCACCGATCTCGCAGCCGATCACATCGGTATTGGTGTAGGGCCGGAAATAGCCGTTGGCGCATGCCTGCTGCAGGGCGACCGCCCGCGCGGCATCGGTGCACGCGATCACGGTGGCCGCGGGCTGCTCGTCCGCGATCTCCTTGGCCAGATTCGGGCCGGACAGCACCGCGATGCGGCTCTCGTCCGCACCGGTGACCGCACCGATGACCTGGCTCATCCGCAGCAGCGTGCCGGTCTCGATGCCCTTGGCCAGACTCAGCAGTGCGGCATCCGGCCCGATCGCATCCCGCCACTTCTCGAGATTCGCGCGCAGGGATTGCGATGGAACCGCGAGCACGACGATATCCGCACCGTCGAGCGCTTCGGCGTGGTCGTGGGTCGCCGCCACGCTGGGCAATTGCACATCGGGCAGATAGAACGGATTGCGATGTTCGGTGGCCAGGGCCTTGGCCACCTCGGGCCGCCTTGCCCAGATCGTGACGTCGGTTCCCGCGTCCGCCAACACCTTCGCGAACGCGGTCCCCCATGATCCCGCGCCCAGCACTGCCGCCCTCGTCATCTGCCCAATATGCCACGGAACCACTCATGAAAGGATCAGGACCATGCATGCGTTGCACGCCGTGATCGCGGTGAAGAGCCTCGATCAGGCCAAGAGCCGCCTGGCCGATCGGCTGCGCCCGGAACACCGGGCCCGGCTGGTGCTCGCCATGCTCGCCGATACCGTGTCCGCCGCCGTCGCGGTGCCGCGGATCGCGTCGGTCACCGTGGTGACCCCGGATCCGGTTGTCGCCGAGCGGGCGCGCAGACTCGGCGCGGTGGTGCATCCCGAGCCCCGTCGCGAAGCGATCGATACGACCGATCCGGACGGCCTGAACACCGCGCTCACCGACGCGGCGACGGCATTGCGGCACCGGCACGGTCCGGTCGAACTGCTCGCCCTGCAGGCGGACCTGCCCGCCTTGCGCCCCGACGAACTCTCCGGGATGCTGACCACCGCACCGATCGGCGTTCGATCGATCGTCGTCGACCACGCGGGCAGCGGCACGGCCGCGCTAGTGGTTCGCGATACCACCGCCGCGCTGGATCCACGCTTCGGTCCCAGCTCGGCGCGGCGGCATATCGCGGCGGGCGCGGTCGACCTGCACGGTGACTGGCCCGGATTGCGGCTCGACGTCGACACCGCCGACGATCTGGACCGCGCCATCGAACTCGGCGCCGGGGTTTCGACAGGTGCTGTTCTGCACGACATCGGTTGGCCGATTCACGTTCACGAGCGGGTACGCCGGGTGTGCTAGCCGGTCGCCGCATCCCCGTGATGCGCGCGGCAATGATGATGTCGGGCTGTGCACGGCCTGGTTCGTAGGGGATGATCGTTGGCGTGAGTGAGCGAAGCAAGCGATTTCGGAACCAGCGTGCCTCGCGCGTGTCGGGGCCGCGTCCCAGCGAGGCGCGGACATGAGCGATATCGAAACCGTCAAACAGCAGATACTGCCGAACGCACTGCCCGCCGCGACACCGCCGGCCGCGGATGCCATCGCGCAGCGGTTGCCACGTGATCGCTACCTGAACCGCGAACTCAGTTGGCTGGACTTCAACACCCGAGTGCTCGCACTTGCCGAGGACGCGTCGCTGCCATTGTTGGAGCGCGCCAAATTCCTTGCGATCTTCGCCTCCAATCTGGACGAGTTCTATATGGTCCGCGTCGCCGGTCTCAAACGCCGTGCCGAGACCGGACTTTCGGTGCGTTCGGCCGACGGCCGGTCGCCCACCGAGCAGTTGGAACTGATCGCGGCACGTGCCCAGGAGATCGCCGACCGGCACGCTCGCGCGTTCCTGGACTCGGTGCTGCCCGCATTGACCGCCGAGGGCATCGCGGTCATCGACTGGTCCGATCTGGACGACGATGAGCGGCGGCGGCTCTCGGGCTACTTCCAGGATCAGGTTTTTCCGGTACTCACCCCGCTCGCGGTGGATCCGGCGCATCCGTTCCCCTACATCAGCGGGCTGAGTCTCAACCTCGCGGTGACGGTGAAGGATTCCTCCACCGGCGGTGAGCATTTCGCTCGCGTCAAGGTGCCCGACAACGTCGATCGCTTCATTCGTGTGCGGCGCACCGATTCCGGGTCGCCCGTCGCGGCGTTCCTGCCGATGGAGGAACTGATCGCCGCACACCTCGATATGTTGTTTCCGGGTATGAAGGTGGTCGAACACCATTCGTTCCGGATCACCCGCAATGCCGATTTCGAGGTCGACGAGGATCGCGACGAGGATCTGCTGCAGGCGCTCGAGCGCGAACTCGCCCGTCGCCGCTTCGGATCGCCGGTTCGACTAGAGGTCTCCGACGATATGACCGAGCACATGCTCGATCTGCTGCTGCGTGAACTCGAGGTCGATCCCGGCGATGTGATCCAGGTGCCCGGTCTGCTTGATCTGTCCTGCTTGTGGCAGGTGTGCGGCGTGGACCGGCCCAATCTCAAGGACGCACCATACGTCCCCGCAACGCCGCCCGCGTTCGGCGAGCGCGAAACCCCGCGCAATGTCTTCCAGGCGCTGCGCGAGGGCGATGTGCTGGTGCATCACCCCTACGACTCGTTCTCCACCAGCGTGCAGCGCTTCATCGAACAGGCCGCCGGCGACCCGCAGGTACTCGCGATCAAACAGACCCTGTACCGGACCTCCGGTGATTCCCCCATCGTGAACGCGCTCATCGACGCGGCCGAGGCGGGTAAACAGGTCGTCGCACTGGTCGAGATCAAGGCCCGCTTCGACGAGCAGGCCAATATCAAATGGGCCCGCGCGCTGGAACAGGCGGGGGTGCACGTGGTCTACGGCCTCATCGGCCTCAAGACGCACTGCAAGACCTGCCTGGTCGTGCGCCGCGAGGGTTCGACCATCCGCCGCTACTGCCATATCGGTACCGGCAACTACAACCCGAAGACCGCGCGACTCTACGAGGACGTCGGGTTGCTCACCGCCGCACCGGAAATCGGCGCCGATCTGACCGATCTGTTCAATTCGCTGACTGGTTACTCGCGAAAGTCCAACTACCGCAACCTGCTTGTCGCACCGCAGGGGGTACGCGCCGGAATCATCGAACGGATCCAGCGCGAGATCGAACTGGCACAGCAGGGTGTCCCGGCACGAATCCGGATAAAGGCCAATGCAATTGTCGACGAGCAAGTCATAGACGAGCTCTACCGAGCTTCTCAGGCCGGTATACCGGTGCAGATCGTGGTACGCGGCATCTGCGGTCTGCGCCCCGGCGTCGCGGAAATGAGCGAGAACATCGAGGTGCGCTCGATTCTCGGTCGCTTCCTGGAGCATTCGCGAATTCTGCACTTCCAGGCCCAGGACGAATACTGGATCGGCAGCGCCGACATGATGCACCGGAATCTGGATAGGCGCGTCGAAGTCATGGCGCAGGTCAAAGATCCGAAGCTGTGCGAGCAGCTGGGCTCGGTCTTCGACTCGGCGCTGTATCCGACGACCCGCTGCTGGGTCCTCCAGCCCGACGGCAGCTGGCTTGCCTCGCCCGACGGCGCCGATCGCAATGGCGTCGAGGTACGTGACCACCAGGAATTCATGATGCGACTGCGGAGACCGGATCAGCCGTGAGCCGTACGACGGGATATGAGCAGGGCGGGGGGCCGTTCTGGGATCCCCGGGTAACAGCCAACATTCACGCCGCGGGTGCGGTGCTGTGGCGCAAAGCGGCCGCCGAATCCGACGCCATCGAGATCGCCGTGGTGCACCGTCCCAAGTATCAGGATTGGTCGCTGCCGAAAGGCAAACTCGATCCGGGCGAGACGCCGGTGCTCGCCGCCGTGCGCGAGGTCCGTGAGGAGACAGGCCTGGATTGCCGGCTCGGCCGCTACCTCGGACACGTCACCTATCCGATTCCGGGTCACCGGAAACTCAAGCGGGTCGATTATTGGGCAGCCGAGGTTTCCGGCGGTGAATTCAGCGCCAATTCCGAGGTCGATGTGCTGTCCTGGTACTCCTTGGACCGGGTGATGGACCAATTGTCGTATCCGATGGACCGACAGGTGATGCGCGCCTTCACCCGCCTGCCCGCGGCCACCGCCACGCTGCTTGTGGTGCGGCACGCCAAGGCGGGCAGCAGGGACCGATTCGACGGTACGGACGAGCAGCGCCCGCTGGAGCGGGCCGGTCGGGCCCAAGCCGCGGCTTTGGTCCCGAATCTGCTGGCATACGGTGCGTCCGAGATCTTTTCGGCCGATCCGGACCGCTGCGTCCAGACAGTGGAACCACTGGCGGCGAAACTCGGCGCGCCCATCAACATCGAACCGGATTTCTCCGAAACCGCTTATGCCGCAGCGCCGGACAAGGCTCGACAGCGCGCCGTTACCCTTGTCTCGGATCATGCGGTGCGCGTTCTGTGCAGTCAGGGCAAGGTAATTCCCGATCTGCTGCGGTGGTGGGCCGATCGAGACGGCATTACGCTGCCGTCCGCGCGCAACCGCAAGGGCAGTGTGTGGGTGTTGTCGTTCGTCTCGGGGCGACTGGTCGCCGCCGACCACCTCGACCGGTCACTGTCGGACGCCATCGTCAAATCCTGACGCGCTGTGCCTACCCACCCCGCCGGCTCCGCAGGCTGCCGTCCCCGAAGAAGGCCGACAATCGTCACACAGTTGTTTCTCGATACCAAACCGAGACGCGGACAGCCGAAACGGCCCCGGGGCGAGCCCCGGGGCCGTCTCGAGCCGGTATTGGGGGGTGATTCTGCCTAGCGGAGCCGAATCACCCGGTGACGCCGCATCTTCAGTGTCAGCGCGCGCGGCGCGCCGGAGCCTTCTTGGCCGCGGTCTTCTTGGCGGGTGCCTTCTTCGCGACCGTCTTCTTGGCGGCGGTGGCCTTCTTGGCCGCTGTCGCCTTCTTGACCGGAGCCTTCTTGGCGACGGTCTTCTTGGCGGGTGCCTTCTTCGCGGCCGTCTTGGCGGCAGTTGTCTTGCGCGCCGTCGTCTTTGCCGGGGCCTTCTTGGCCGCGGCCTTCTTGGCGGGCGCCTTGGTGGCGGTCGCCTTCTTCGCGGCGGTCTTCTTTGCCGCCGTCTTCTTGGCGGCCTTCTTCGCCGCCACCGCTACATTCGCGCCGCGTTTGACGGCGGGGCCGGTCGCGGTCAGCTTCTGCTTACCCGCGATGACGGCCTTGAACTGCGCGCCCGGACGGAACGCCGGCACCGAAGTGGGCTTCACCTTCACGGTTTCGCCGGTACGCGGGTTCCGCGCGACGCGAGCCGCACGCTTACGCTGTTCGAACACACCGAATCCGGTGATTGTGACGCTCTGACCCTTGTGCACCGCGCGCACGATGGTGTCGACCACATGCTCGACTGCCGCGGTGGCCGTGCGCCTGTCCGTACCCAACTTTTCGGTCAGAACGTCGATCAGTTCCGCCTTGTTCATTGAATCCTCCGCAGACTAATGGCCCGTCGTCGGACCGACTAGGTACCACGGTAAACCCACTTTGAGCAAGAGTCTATGTGCCACGCCAAAATTCATGTGGTTTAGCACACGTCCAGCTACCGCCTCAAGGCGAACTCAGCTATCGCTACCGGGTGATTACGCCTGCGAAATATGCGCCGGGAGGGTTGTGGGTTTCCAACTTGGCCTTGCCTTTTCGAACTCGCCGATGACGTCACTACGCCGCAGTGTCAGCCCGATGTCGTCCAATCCTTCGAGCAGACGCCACCGCGTGTAGTCATCAATATCGAACGGCAACACGACGGTTCCGGCCGTCACCGTGCGTGCCTCGAGGTCTACTACCAATTCGAGACCGGGCTGTTCCTCGAGCAACTTCCAGAGCATTTCGACATCGTTCTGTGACATCTGCGCGGCCAACAGTCCACCCTTGCCCGCATTGCCGCGGAAGATGTCCGCGAAGCGCGCGGAGATGACGACTCGAAAGCCGTAGTCCGACAGCGCCCATACGGCGTGTTCACGTGACGATCCGGTGCCGAAGTCCGGACCGGCCACCAGCACGCTGCCCCGGTTATACGGTTCGGTGTTCAGAATGAAGTCCGGATCCGATCGCCATGCTGCGAACAGTCCGTCCTCGAATCCCGTTCGCGTCACCCGCTTCAGGTACACGGCCGGAATGATCTGATCGGTGTCGACATTGGATCGGCGCAGCGGCACGCCGATCCCCTTGTGCACGGTGAAGGCTTCCATTTGCTGATTCTCCTGGGTCATTAGGCGATTTGAGCTGATCGTTTCGAGTGACCTGCAAGCAGTCGCTACGGCTGCCGTTTCGAGCGACCGACAAGCGGCTGCCAGCGACCGGAAAGAGCGATTCGGCGCAGACACAACGGTGTCCGCACGCCGATCAGTCCAGATCCGCAGGCGAGGACAGGGTGCCGCGAACAGCCGTAGCGGCCGCTACGAGCGGGGAAACCAGGTGTGTACGGCCACCTTTGCCTTGCCTTCCCTCGAAGTTGCGGTTCGAAGTGGAGGCGCAACGCTGACCCGGCGCGAGCTGATCGGGATTCATTCCCAAGCACATCGAGCAGCCCGCCTGACGCCATTCGGCGCCCGCCGCTGTGAAAATCTCGCCCAGTCCTTCTTTTTCCGCCTGGGCGCGAACCCGCATAGATCCCGGTACAACCAACATTCGCACCCCGTCCGCGACGTGGCGTCCCTGCAAAATCCCGGCCACAGCACGCAAATCCTCGATGCGTCCGTTGGTGCACGAGCCGACGAATACGGCGTCGACCGATACATCACGAAGTGGAGTACCCGGCTCCAAATCCATGTATCGCAACGCTTTCTCCGCGGACTCGCGCGCCGTCTCGTCGGTAATCCGCGCGGGATCGGGCACGCTGTCGCCCAGCGGCGCACCCTGCCCCGGGTTGGTGCCCCAGGTGACGAACGGGGTCAGCGAGCTGGCGTCGATGTGCACCTCGGCGTCGAAAACCGCGCCATCGTCGGTCTTCAGCGCCTCCCAGGCGGCCACTGCGGCATCCCAGTCGGCTCCCTGCGGCGCGTGCGGGCGGCCTTTGAGGAATTCATAGGTGGTTTCGTCAGGAGCGATCATGCCGGCCCGCGCGCCCGCCTCGATCGACATGTTGCAGATGGTCATTCGCGCCTCCATGGACATGGCGCGAATGGCCTCGCCGCGATACTCGAGCACGTAGCCCTGACCGCCGCCGGTGCCGATCTGGGCGATGACGGCCAGAATCAGGTCCTTACTCGTGACACCGGGCGGCAATTGGCCGTCGACGGTGATCGCCATGGTCTTGAACGGGCGCAGCGAGAGTGTCTGGGTGGCAAGGACGTGCTCGACCTCGCTGGTGCCGATACCCATCGCCAGCGCGCCGAACGCGCCGTGCGTCGAAGTATGGCTATCGCCGCACACCACCGTCATCCCCGGCTGGGTCAGGCCCAATTGCGGCCCGACGACGTGCACGATGCCCTGATCCAGATCCCCCATCGGATGCAGGCGCACACCGAATTCCGCACAATTACGGCGCAGCGTCTCGACCTGGGTGCGCGAAATCGGGTCGGCAATCGGCTTATCGATATCGATCGTCGGGACGTTGTGGTCCTCGGTCGCGATGGTGAGATCGGGGCGGCGCACCGGCCGGCCCGCGGCGCGAAGTCCGTCGAAGGCCTGCGGGCTGGTCACCTCGTGTACGAGGTGCAGATCGATGTAGATCAGATCGGGCGCACGCGAGGCGCCCTCGCCCTCCCCGTGGGCGACGACGTGCTGCTCCCACACCTTCTCGGCCAGTGTGCGGCGCTCGGCCATTCTCGATCACCTTTCCGACGAGCAACCGATGCACGCGATCCGGGCTGAGGCGCGCGCACGGTTGCACAAGTTTGGCTGTTTTCGACGCGTCCGGAGCGAGCAGACCATTGAGTGGCTTTCTCAGTATCCGAGACGCTAATATCGTTCTATGAGACAGCATAGCGGTATCGGCGTCCTCGACAAAGCGGTGTCAGTGTTATATGCCGTCGCGGAGCACCCATGCGGTCTCAACGAACTGTGCACCCGCACCGGACTGCCTCGGGCCACCGCCCACCGCCTGGCCGTCGGCCTCGAGGTACACCGACTGCTCGCCCGCGACAACAACGGTCTGTGGCGGCCCGGCCCCGCCCTCGCCGAACTCGCCGCGGGGGCCACCGATCCACTGCACGAGGCCGCCGCTGCCATTCTCCCGCGCCTGCGCGAGATCACCGGCGAGAGCGTCCAGATCTACTGCCGAGACGGTAATGCGCGGGTCTGCATCGCCGCGCTGGAACCGCCGGTCGGCCTGCGCGACACTGTGCCGATCGGAGCGCGCCTGCCGCTGACCGCGGGTTCGGCGGCAAAGGTGCTGGTCGCCTGGGCGGATCCGGAACTGCAGCGCACCATCCTGGCCGACGCGGTCTTCGGCGAGCGGGCATTGGCCGAGGTCCGCAAGCGCGGCTGGGCCCAGAGCGCCGCCGAGCGGGCCAGCGGCGTAGCCAGCGTCTCGGCACCCGTGCGCGACGCCGCGGGCCACGTCATCGCGGCGGTCTCGGTATCGGGACCGATCGATCGCATGGGCCGCAGACCCGGCGCCCGCTGGGCGGCCGACCTGGTCGCCGCCGCGGACGCACTCCACAAAAGGCTGTAACACGTTCTAGTTACAGCCTCTAGAGTTGGTGCGCATGGGAGTAAACCAACGGGCGCAGATCGTCATGTCCGACGCCGAGATTTCCGAATTCCTGGAGCGCAGCCGCATCGCGACGCTGGCCACCATCGGTCCCAACGGTGCACCGCACCTGACCGCGATGTGGTACGCGCTCATCGATGGCGATATTGCGCCCGACGGCATGGTCCGCAAGCTGCCCGAGCTCTGGTTCGAAACCAAGGCCAAGTCGCAGAAGGCGGTGAATCTGCGCCGCGATCCCCGCATCACCTGCATGGTCGAGGCAGGCCAGACCTACGACCAATTGCGCGGCGTCTCCATCGAGGGCCATGCCGAGATCATCGACGATCCGGAGAAGCTCTACGCCGTCGGCGTGAGCGTCTGGGAGCGCTACACCGGCCCCTACAGCGAAGAGGTCCGCCCGCTCGTCGAGCAGATGCTCAACAAGCGCATAGCGGTCCGCGTGGTCCCGAATCGCCTGCGCAGCTGGGACCACCGCAAGCTCGGCCTCCCCCAACTCCCGCTCGGCGGCACCACCGCCCGAGCACTCGACTGATCGCGCCACGCGGGCAAAATCCGCCTGACACGCCGCACCCGGCACAGTAGCGTCAACCCTGTTCGACCCGAATCGGCAGCGCGGCGACGCCCCGTGGCGCGACGCGCGGCCGCGACGACGAGGAGCAGACATGGCGGAAAGTTCCAACGGCAAGGCGGCCCCCAGCACCGAAGAGGTCAAACGCAAGTTCAAGGAAGCCCTGGAGCGCAAAAACCAGCACCACGCCAAGTCGACCGACCACCTCGACGGCCGCTCCAAAGCAACCACCACTCATGGCAACGCCAGCCACAAGCGAGAGTTCCGCCGCAAGAGCGGGTAGGAAGCTCACCAACCCGAAAAGGCCCTCCAGCGAAACCCCTGGAGGGCCTTTTGCGTGCCGCCGAACTCTCTTCCTATGGATCAGAGCCTGGGGAACCCCCGGATATCCGGGCGCAAAGCCCTCCGGGCAACGCGGAAATCGCGTACTACCACGACATACCGCCCAAAGGCGCGCCACCAAGTCCAACGGCACTTCTGCCAGCCGAGCTCAGGACGAAGCTCCCGACCCAACTCATGGCCCAGGAGCGAAGCCCACCCAGTGGGATATGAGATTCAACCCACACCCAACTGATGAACCGGTCCCCGCCAGCACGACAACACCCAGTAGCGCGCCACATCCATACAACGGCACCCGACCTGCCGTTCTGAAGGTAGCCACCCGAGTCGGTCGTCCGAGAGCGGAGCCCACCCGCGGTATGGATCTCCAACTCATAACCTCAACGAACAAGTCACCCGCCAGTACGACAACACCCGAACGGCGCGGAATCGGAGCGACCTCCACAATGGCGCCCTGACCTGCTGTTCCGGGGCGAAGCCCACGGCCGGACTCGGCGCCACAAGAACGAAGCTCTTCAGCTGGGGCATGAGATTCCGCCAAACAGCGAATTGCCGAACCCGCCCCGTCTCCACGCCAAACCCCAGCAGCAACTGACAGAGTCACACTCTCACAACGGCACCCTGACCTGCTATTCCGGGGCGAAGATCCCGGCGGGACTCGGGGGCCGGGGGCGAAGCCTCCGGGTGAGGGGCACCCCCCACAAAACAATGCGAAGCAGAAAAAGGCCCATGCTCTCCATGAGCATGGGCCTATTATTCTGCGTAGCCCCGACGGGATTCGAACCCGCGCTACCGCCTTGAGAGGGCGGCGTCCTAGGCCGCTAGACGACGGGGCCAGGACTCGATCCCCCACATCTCAGTGGGTGATCTTTCCGGTTTGATCTTTCGATCAGTGGAAGCTCGGTTAGCTTAGCCGACCGAAGCTCGGCGACCAAATCGCCGGATGCTGAACAACTTTCGGTCGCGCACCGAGAGACGAACAACATTCTCCGCTGGGGTACCAGGACTCGAACCTAGAATGGCTGAACCAGAATCAGCTGTGTTGCCAATTACACCATACCCCAATGACCAGGACGTTCGACCTCGTGTCCGGCTGACCCGAGGCCCTGTTCCGAGCCGAGAAGAAGAGTACCAAACCGCATACGGTCTACTACAAATCGCCTGGTCAACGCCCTGTTTTTCGGTCAGAGGCGGAATTTCAGGCCGGTGCCGTCCAGTCCCGAGCCGAGCGCAGCCGAGCCAGGCACGCCTCGCGGCCGAGCAGCTCCAGCGATTCGTACAGCGGCGGGCTGATGTGCGAACCCGTCACCGCCACTCGCACTGGTGCGAACGCCTTACGCGGCTTGAGCCCCAGATCATCGATGAGCGCGGTTTTGAGTGCATCCTCGATAGCGGGGGTGGTCCAGGCCGTCAGCGGCTCCAGCGCGGCAATTGCGGCGTCCAATACCGACGTCGCGTCGGAACCGAGATTCTTCGACCCCGCCGCGGGATCAATCGCGAACTCTTCCGCAGGTGCAAACAAGAAACGCAGCAGATCCCATGCGTCGGACAACACAACGATTCGGGTCTGCACCAGTTCGGCGGCCGCGGCGAACAACTTATCGTCGATGTCGGCGCCTATGTGGCCGTGTTCGGTGAGGAACTCACGCAAGCGGTGCGCGAAATCACCCGGCTCCAGCAATCTGATGTGTTCGGCGTTGAGTGCGTCCGCCTTCTTCTGATCGAATCGGGCGGGATTCGAATTCACCTTCGAGATATCGAAGGCCGCCACCATCTCGGCCATAGAGAACACATCGCGATCTTCCGCGATGCCCCAGCCGAGTAGCGCCAGGTAATTCAGCAAACCCTCCGGGATGAATCCCCTGTCCCGATGGACGAACAGATTGGACTCCGGATCGCGCTTGGACAACTTCTTGTTGCCCTGCCCCATCACGAACGGTAGATGACCGAACTCCGGAGTGAACTCCGCGACGCCGATCCGGCGCATCGCAGCATAGAGCGCGATTTGGCGCGGGGTGGACGAAAGAATGTCCTCGCCGCGCAACACGTGGGTGATCTTCATCAATGCGTCGTCGACCGGGTTAACCAGCGTATAGAGCGGATCGCCATTACCGCGGGTGAGTGCGAAATCGGGCACGGTACCCGCTTTGAAGGTGGTTTCACCGCGCACGAGATCGTGCCAGGTGATGTCATCGTCAGGCATTCGGAGCCGGATTACCGCCGGGCGTCCGGCGGCCCGAAAGGCCTCGATCTGCTCGGGGGTGAGATCACGGTCGTAGTTGTCGTAGCCGAGTTTCGGATCGCGGCCCGCGGCGCGATGGCGCGCCTCGACTTCCTCGGGCGTGGAGAACGATTCGTACGCCTCACCAGCCGCCAGCAAATTCCGCACGACCTCCATATGCAGCTCGCGTCGCTGTGATTGCCGATAGGGCGCATAGGGCCCGCCGACCTCCGGGCCCTCATCCCAAGTGAGGCCGAGCCAGCGCAACGCGTCCAGGATCGCACCATAGGATTCTTCGGAATCGCGTGCGGCATCGGTATCTTCGATGCGGAAGACGAACTTGCCACCGGTGTGGCGGGCGTATGCCCAATTGAACAGCGCCGTCCGGACCAGGCCGACATGCGGCGTTCCGGTCGGTGACGGGCAGAAGCGGACCCGTACTTCAGTCATGGCTCTCTTTCGACTAGCGCTTGGCGGCAACAGGATTGGTGAGGGTTCCGATGCCCTCGACGGTCACGGAGACGTTCTGCCCCGCCTGCAACGGGCCGACACCCTCCGGGGTGCCGGTGAGCAGCACATCGCCGGGCAGCAGCGTCATCACCGTGGTAACCCATTCGATGAGCTTCGGAATATCGTGCAGCAGAAGCGAAGTACGGCTGCGCTGGCGAATCTCGCCGTCGACTTCGGTGACGATCTCCAGATCCGAAGGGTCGAGCGAGGTTTCGATCCACGGGCCGAGCGGGCAGAAGGTGTCGTAGCCCTTGGCACGGGTCCACTGGCCGTCATGCTTCTGCTGATCACGCGCGGTCACATCGTTGGCGACGGTGTAGCCGAGCACCACATCGAGCGCGCGGGCGGCGGGCACATCCTTGCACGGACGGCCGATGACGATGGCCAGCTCACCCTCGTAGTCGACCTGGGATGAGCTGGGCGGCAATATGATCGACGCGTTCGGGCCGATGATCGAGGTACTCGGCTTCATGAAGATCACCGGATCCGCCGGTGCGACCCCACCCATTTCGGCCGCGTGCGCGGCGTAGTTCTTACCGATGCAGACCACCTTGCTGGCCAGAATCGGCGCGAGCAGGCGCACGTCGGCCAGCGGCCAACTCCGCCCGGTGAATGTCGGAGTACCGAACGGATGTTCCGCGATCTCTTTGGCGACGCTCTCGCTCCCCTCCCCCTCGATGCTGACGAAAGCGACTCCATCGGGACTGGCGATTCGACCTAGACGCATGCACCGCAGTCTATCGACCGCCCTCGACCTGCTCGAACGCGCCCGACCGAGCGGTCCGGAATCGCGCGCGCGAGCGGGTTCCGCCGCCCGCGGTGTGAGCAGTTCGACAGAAGCACAAGCGAATCCGCTCGACCACCGGGTGTATGGTGACTCCCAATGTTCATAGAATGAGAACTCATTCCCATATTCTGAGACACTGAGGTGAGGCCGATGGCTACGACCGTGACGCAGATGCGCGACATCCGACGATGGTCCATGCTCGGCCTCGGCGTGTTCGCGCAGGCCTCGAGTGCGGTCTTCGTCCACGGGGTGCCATTTCTATTGCCCGCGCTGACGGCCGATGGCATGCCACTGGCGACCGCGGGCATGCTGGTGGCCATGCCGACCGTCGGCCTGGTATGCACGCTGATCGCCTGGGGATATGTCGTCGACCGGATCGGTGAGCGCAAGGTGTTGGTCGGCGGGCCGCTGCTGATGTTCGGCGCGGGCGTCGCGGCGGCCGCCGTCACCGACTACGTACTGCTCGGCGCCGTGCTGTTCCTGGGCGGCGTCGGTGCGGCGAGTACCAATGGCGCCAGCGGCCGGGTGATCGTCGGCTGGTTTCCGCCGCAGCGACGCGGACTGGCCATGGGAATTCGGCAGACCGCACAACCCATCGGCGTCGGAATCGGCGCGCTCAGCATTCCCGCCGTTGCGGCCGCGCATGGCATCGCGGCGGCCATTCTGGTGCCCGCGGTGATGGCGGGAATCGCCGCGCTGGGCTGCCTGATCGGGATCATCGATCCGCCACGGCCCACAGGCGCGGCGGTGGATCGGACCAACCCGTATCGCGGCGATGCCACGCTGTGGCGCATCCACGCGGTGTCGGTGCTGCTGTGCATTCCCCAAGGCACCGTATGGACTTTCGCATTATTGTGGTTGCATAGTGACGTCGGCTGGTCGCTGCCCGCAGCGGGTGCTCTGGTGACCGGAACCCAATTCCTCGGCGCCCTAGGACGAATCGGCGCGGGCGCTTGGTCCGATCGCGTCGGCAGTCGTCTGGGACCGCTGCGCACCGTCGCCATCGCCGCCGTAATCGCCATGGCCGCCTTGGCTTCGGCCGCATGGGCGCATGCATGGTGGGCCGCGATCCCGCTGCTGATCGCCGCATCGGTCATCACGGTCTCCGATAACGGTTTGGCCTTCACCGCGGTTGCCGAAATCGCCGGACCGTACTGGAGCGGACGCGGTCTGGGCATTCAGAACACCGGCCAGAATCTCGCAATAGCCACCATCCCACCGGTTTTCGGCGCGCTGATCACCGCGAGCGGCTTTTCTGCCGCATACCTGCTGGCCGCCGTGCTGGCAATGGCTGCCGTTCCCTTGGTTCCCGTCGATCGACGGTCCGAATAACGGCCCCTGACGAATTCGCGCCCGTCCCGGTCCTGCCGGGGCGAGCGCTTCGCATGCACCAGGCACGTTCGGCCATCTCCTCGATAGGCGATCGTGACTCGCCGAGTCAGCAGTCGAGCAGTGCCGCGGCATCGAAGCTCGCCCCGAAAGACGTTGTCCGCCTCGACCTCCGGGGACATTGCACGGTAGCCCAGCCGGTTCTGCCGTCGGCACCATCCTCGAAGCGATCGATTCAGGACTCCGATTACGGTCCATTGCGATATGCCGAGCGTGGCCTGTTCGCGAATCTTGGGTACTCGCCGACCGCGCACTCACCCCAGCCCACGCGCACACACGGCCCGCGCATACACCCAGCCGACACCACGGGCACTCGGCCGGGCCCCACGCACACGCACGTGCCCACAGCCACGCCCACACACGGCCCGCGCATGCAGCCAGCCCACACAGGGCAGTCGGCCGGCTCACGCACTCGCCCAGCCCACGCCACGCACTAGCCCACCCCACGCCAGCCGCCCACGGACACACACTAGCCCACCCACCCCACGCCAGCCTCCCTCGCACTCGGCACTCGCACTCGCCCAGCCCACGCATACCCCTATTCCACACACAGGCACTCGGCCAGGCCCTACGCACACGCACGTCCCCACAGCCACGACCACACACGGCCCGCGCACACGGACGGCCCACGCATGCAGCCAGCCCACACAGGGCAGTCGGCCGGCTCACGCACTAGCCCACCCACCCCACGCCAGCCTCCCTCGCACTCGGCACTCGCACTCGCCCAGCCCAGGCATACCCCTATTCCACACACAGGCACTCGGCCAGGCCCTACGCACACGCACGTGCCCACAGCCACGCCCACACACGGCCCACGCATGCAGCCAGCCCACACAGGGCAGTCGCCCGGCTCACGCACTAGCCCACCCACCCCACGCCAGCCTCCCTCGCACTCGGCACTCGCACTCGCCCAGCCCAGGCATACCCCTATTCCACACACAG
>NZ_JBFAWD010000010.1:172685-276675 GCF_040680135.1 Nocardia sp. NPDC052112
AGGCACTCGGCCAGGCCCTACGCACACGCACGTCCCCACGAACAGGCACAGCCCGCGCACACGCCCAGTCCACACAGGCACTCGGTCGGGGGCCCCACACACAAAGCACTGGCACTGGCACTGGCACTGGCACTGGCGGGAGGAGATCAAGTCGTGTAACCCAGCGTGTAAACCTGGCCTTGACAAGGCTGGTGTGTCAAGTCAGGCTTTACGCATGTCCGATGAACAGCAGCGCGTCGGCCCGAAAGACGAGCGGGCGATGCTCGGAAAGTTGTTGTCCGCCAATGCGGAACTGGTCGTGGGTGTATTACGCCCGGAGGAGGGCAAGTCCAGTGTCCCGGTGCTTGCCGCGCTGACCGCGACCCGAAATCTCAGTCGACTCGTCGACGACATCCTGCACACCCTGGCCCGGCAGGCCCGCGAAGAAGGCCACACCTGGGCCGAAATCGGCGACCTCCTCGGCACCTCCCGCCAAGCGGCCTTCCAACGCTTCAGCGGCCCGATGCCACCGATGGGCCCGGTCCCCGCACCCCCGACACCGCCGCCCCCACCCGGATTCCCCACCCCGCCAGCCGGATTCCCTGCCCCACCAACCATGCCCATGCCACCCGGCCCACCGCAGATGCCACCCCCGCCCGGCCGGCCGAACCCCCCCGCGCCACCGACCCGTTGATTCCCCGCTTCGCGAATTCCCTGACAACCAAAGGAAATGACCGAGTCCAAAGACCGGCCGACATTCCCCATCCACCCGACGCACCGACCCCACCCGATTTCGGATCAGCCCCCAACCCCACCCTGCGACCACCAAACATGCCGCCCCATCGACACCGCGAGTCCCACCTGGTCCCACACCGGACGAGCACCGGACGAGCACCGGACGAGCACCGGACGAGCACCGGACGAGCCTATGCACCAACACAACTCAGGCCCCTACCGCGCCCGGACTGCCGCCCGGTCCGACACCACCGCTCAGCGGCCCGACGCCCTCGAGCCCCGCAGCATCACTCAACCGGCAGATGCCGCCCGACCTTGTGACACCACCCGGTTGGTCAACTCCTCCACCGCCCGCCACGACCCAATCCGGTTGGCCGACCCCGCCGCCCAGTCGGGCAACACCTCCGGTACCACCGAATCGGCCACTTCCGCCATACCGGCACAGCTGGGCGCCTGGCACATCGAGTTCTCCTACCGCGCAGCACCTTCCGGGCGGATGGCCCACTCCGCCGTTACCTGATCGGCACAAACCGCAAGAATCCGACGACACACCAGTCGGCCATCATGACCGCACAAGCACAACCCACCGCCGAACAACTGGCTGAACTCCGAAACTCAGACCATCGGTCACCGAATCCGTCAGCGCCGCAGCTACTGTCGTCAACAGCAGAATCGAGCGATCGCCGGCGCGGTTTCGATGCCGTCGGTCCGATTGCCGAGACCGCGGCACGGGTTCACGATGTCATCGCGGGTGCCGTCTACGAGTCGATTCGTGGCGCTGCCACAGCAGTCGGTGGCACGCTGACCGAGCGAGACCAGGTTCAAACCCGATCGAGGCAGTCGGATGATGCGCGAATCACACCGTCCAAAAAGACATCCGGTGGACCGGGCGGACTCTGGTGTTCTGCCGCGATCAAGGTCGACACGCAAAAAGCACTGCGCCGCAGCAATATTCGATCGGCACGAACCAGATCAGATATCGAGGAGGTCGGCCGGATCGAACATCACCTGGAAAGTCTTGTCGGCCTCGACATCAGCGACGAATGTCGCGCCCGAGGCAACCGCCGGTGCCGCTCGGTAGGTCGAGCTCCAGGACTGTTCCGCGGGTACCAACCCTGGTGTTACACACTACCGGCGCTGATTACAAACCGATGGTAAAGCGCGCTGGACCAGGCGGGGCGGTATGACTACCTCCGCGGGCCCGCGCTCGACACCGAGCGCGGGCCGACTACGAATCAGACCGCCGCGGCGATCCGGTCGCCGATCTCGACGGTCGAGGCCGCACCGCTGCGCGATGCGAGATCCTTGGCGACCGCGGCTTCGATGCGAGTGGCACCTTCGGTATTTCCGAGATGGTTGAGCAGCAACGAGACCGACAGAATCGCGGCGGTCGGATCGGCCTTGGACTGACCGGCGATATCGGGGGCGCTGCCGTGCACCGGCTCGAACATGCTCGGGTTGGTGCCGGAGGCATCGATATTGCCGCTGGCCGCCAAGCCGATTCCGCCGCTGACCGCGGCCGCGAGGTCGGTGATGATGTCGCCGAAGAGGTTGTCGGTGACGATCACATCGAAGCGCCCCGGATCGTTGACCATGTGGATGGTGGCGGCATCGATGTGCTGGTAGCCGGTCTGCACCTCCGGGAACTCCGCCGCGACCTCGTTCACCGTGCGCTGCCAGAGCGAGCCGGCGAAGGTCAGCACATTGTTCTTGTGCACCAGCGTCAGGTGCTTGCGCCGGGCCTGCGCCTTGGCGAAGGCGTACCGGACGACGCGCTCGATGCCGAAGCGGGTGTTGGTACTGACCTCGGTGGCAACCTCGTGCGGCGTCTCCACCCGGATCGCGCCACCGGTGCCGGTGTAGGGGCCCTCGGTGCCCTCGCGCACGACCACGAAGTCGATATCCGGATTGCCCGCGAGCGGGCTGGTCACGCCCGGGTACAGCTTCGAGGGGCGCAGGTTCACGTGGTGGTCCAGCGCGAACCGGGTGCGCAGCAGCAATCCGCGCTCGAGCACACCGCTGGGCACCGACGGATCACCGATCGCGCCGAGCAGAATCGCATCGTGCTGCTTCAACTCGGGCAGCACCGAATCCGGCAGGATCTCACCGGTCGCGTGATAGCGCCGCGCCCCCAGGTCGTACTCGGTCTTCTCGACCCCCGGCTGCACCACATCGAGCACCTTGAGCGCCTCCGCGATGACCTCGGGCCCGATCCCATCACCAGCAATAACAGCAAGCTTCACAACAACGCTCCGTTCAGTCGACCGCCACCGTACTTTGCCCCGCACCGCACGCCGCTGCCGGGCATCGCGGCGCACGTTTTCGCACGCCACGCACGGTTTCTCCCGGCAATCACGTGCGCGGCGTGACATTTCGTGAGCGGCACACGTGCCGGCGCCGCACACGGGTGTGCGCGGCGCCGGGGTGGTCAGAAGAGGTCGACCAGGACGATCTTGGCGGCGCCGACGGATTCGGCGATCGCGGCCTGGACGTCGGCGGGGACTTCGCGGGCGACACGGAGAACCACGGTTGCGCCCTCCTTGTCGACGTCCTGGCTCAGCTGGGCGGCCAGAATGTCGATCTCGGCCTCACCGAGCTTGGTGCCGATCTTGCCCAGGGCGCCCGGCTTGTCCTCGTAGTTCAGCACGGCCAGGTTCAGGCCCTCGGCGCGCATATCGTAGTTGCGGCCGTTGATGTTGACGATCTTCTGCACCAGCTGCGGCTCGGTCAGCGTGCCCGCCACATTCAGGGTGCGGCCGTCACCGAATACCGCGCGCAGGTCGACGACGCTGCGATGGCTCGGGCTCTCCGAAACCTTGGTGACCTCGGCGGTGATGCCGCGGTCCTTGGCCAGCGCGGGGGCGTTGACGAAGGTGACCTGGTCCTCGACCAGTGCGGAGAAGATGCCGCGCAGCGCCGAAAGTTCCAGCACCGCAACATCCTGCGCGGCCAGCTCGCCGCGCACCTGCACCTCGATGCTGACCGGCAGCTCGCTGGACACCGCACCGAGCAGATGCCCCTGCTTGCGCACGATCTCCAGCCACGGTGCGACCTCGTCGCCGACGGTGCCACCGGTGACGTTCACCGCGCCCGGTACGAATTCACCTGCCAGGGCCAGCAGTACGGACTTGGCGACATCGGTGCCCGCGCGGTCCTGCGCCTCGGCGGTGGAGGCACCCAGATGCGGGGTCACCACGACCTGCGGCAGGTCGAACAGCGGGCTGTCGGTGCACGGCTCGGTGGCGAATACATCCAGGCCGGCGGCACGCACGTGACCGGACTTGATGGCGTCGGCGAGCGCCTGCTCATCGACCAGCCCACCGCGTGCGGCGTTGACGATGATGACGCCCGGCTTGGTCTTGGCGATGGCCTCCTTGCCGATGATGCCCTTGGTCTCCGGGGTCTTCGGCAGGTGCACCGAGATCAGGTCGGCGCGCTCGAGCAGTTCGTCCAGGGGCAGCAGTTCGATGCCGAGTTGGGCGGCGCGCGCCGGGGAGACGTAGGGGTCGTACGCGATCACCTTGGTCTCGAAGGCGGCCAGGCGCGCGGCGAACAGCTGGCCGATGCGGCCGAGACCGACCACACCGACCGTCTTGTCGAAGATCTCGACGCCGTTGAACTTGCTGCGCTGCCAGGTGCGCTCGCGCAGAGTGGAGTCGGCGGCCGGGATCTGGCGGGCCGCGGCCAGCAGCAGCGTGACGGCGTGCTCGGCGGCGGTGTGGATGTTGGAAGTGGGCGCGTTGACGACCATGACGCCACGCTCGGTGGCCGCGGGCACATCGACATTGTCGAGGCCGACGCCGGCGCGGGCGACGATCTTCAGGTTCTTCCCGGCCTCGAGCACCTCGGCGTCGACGGTGGTCGCCGAGCGGACGAGTAGCGCGTCCGCCTCGGGCACCGCGGCCAGCAGCGCCGGACGGTCCGGGCCATCGACCCAGCGGACCTCGACACCGTCACCGAGCGCGTCGACGGTCGACTGGGCGAGCTTGTCGGCGATCAGAACAACAGGACGGCCTGCTTGGCTCACTGTGGGGTACTCCTGGGAGGGAAGGGGGTCGGCAATTACCGCGCACCAGCTTAGTTGGCCGGAATCCGCCGCGGCCTACCCCCCGGTAGGCGGGTGCCTCAACATGGCGGAAGGCCCCGCACCGAGCGTGCGAGGCCTTCCCTCGTCAGTACACCGCAGCAGCGGCGTTCGATGCGATCGAACACTCGACCGCGACAGCGCTATCAGCCGCCGAAAGAGCCCGTCCACAGGGTGTTGAGAATGCCGTGCAGAGCAGCGCTACCGGTGGAGAACAGGCCGTTCAGGGCCGCGGAACCGGTGTCGATGATAACGGGGATCATGAAAATTCCTCGTCGTCGAAATAAATCCAGTCGAACTGGCTGACACACGGCACATCGGGGATGGAACAAATACGGTTACGGAATTCCGACTGATTGTGACGCAGACTACATATCGAATTCAAATGTGATCTGAACAACTGACCAATACATCTCTGATCAGGCATGATCCGACTAGATGCAGGTCAAGCGCACTTTCTAGCACTGTAATTAGCTCCGCAAAAGAAGATTTCTAAGAGATCTCTGAGAGAGGGTCCGATATCACCCGAGATCTATCCGAGATAGGAGCCAGAAACCCGATCGACCCGGCAACCTGCGGACCTTCCGACCACCTCGCCGCCATATCGTGAGCCAGCGGCATCAGTCGCCGCGATACATCAGATATGGACGCGCCAAGATCAGGGCGATAGCAAGCATGGCGCTACCGAAATACACCGGGAGCAGATGGATGAACGCGGTGTAGTGGATGAAGTAGTGGATCACCAGCGCGCTGGCAGACCCGGCGACGGCGGCACCGACCAGCGTCCACCACACCCACGCCGCGCCCTGCCGCCACCCCCACAGTCCGAGCAGCACGATCGCTACCGCCGTCGCCATCAGCGCGCCACCGAATCCGGCACGGTCGTGGGCGATGAACGGCAACAGGTGCGTGTTGGCGGTCTCCAGCGTGGCGGCATCGGTCTGCATGAACTCCAGATCCGTCGGCACGAAGACGAAGGTCAGCCCGACGGCCGAGATGACGACACCGCCGATGAAAACGCCCACCCCGGTCGCGACCAGCAACAGCTGACCGACGAGCGCGCGTCGCCGGACCCGCTCGGGGCACTCCAGCGGCACCGTCCAATGCGGCGTGGACGGCTTGTGCCACACCGCGAGCAGGAACATCGGGAACAGCACCACCGCCGCCGTGACGTGCAGTGGCTCGACGAAGCCGATCACCAGGAAGTAGAACAGCGTCGGAAACCCGATGAGCCCGGAGAGCAGATACGCGTTGCGGGCCCACACACGGCCCAGCCGGATGCCGCCCCATGCCAGGCCGGTGTACAGCACGCCGATGGCGATCATATTGCCCGCCATGGTGATTCGATCGTGCTGCAGGAAATGCACTAGGTGGTGGTTGATTTCGTGCAGTCCGGCCACATCGGTGCCGAGGTAGTCGCGGTCGTACCAGAGCAGTACCGGGCCCAAGGTGATTGCCGCCGCACCGATTCCGGCGACGATCATGCCGATGCCGACCAGCAGTCCCCAGCACCACGCAGGCCAGCGGCGCGGGTCCAGCGGCACGTCGCGCAGAGTCGGCGGTGGCGATGCGGTCGGCTGTGCAGCCTCGATGACGCGGTTGAACCAGCCGGGTCCGGCGGCGATGAGCACCGCGGGCGTCGCGAGCACAGTGACAGCGGGGTCGGCCAAAGCCGCCACCGCGGCGCCGATCTCGGGTTCGGTCAGGTAGTGCCGATCAGTGGGTTCGCCGACGATCACCCGATCCACGTGTGACTCCAGTTCCGCGCCCACCTCGGGGTCGTCGACCAGCGCGATGATCCGACATCGGCGATCCAGGGTGGCGGCACGCACGGCGGCTATATCGTCGCGGCCCACCGGCCCGATCTCGACGACTCCAGCGCCTAGCACCGGCAGCACCCGGATAGCGTCACGCGCGACCTCGACCGGAACTCGCGCACCGAATCGCGCGGCCCATTCGGCGGGCAACCGCGGATGGTCGAAAGCGCGCTCGATCGCCCGCCCACCACCCGGCAGTGCGATCAAAGCCGACAGCAATCGCAATGCCAGCAGTTGCGCGCGACGCTCCCCGACCAGCGCATTCGCCATCGGGCGCAACGGGTGATAGGTCCAGTCCGGCACGATGCTCATCGTCACATACCGTTGCGCGGGCGGCGCGACCTCAGTTATCGCGGCAGTGCGAAAACGGCTGGTTTGCCGAGTCACGGCCGAACTACGATCACCGACCATGTCACTACGCGCGATTCCGGCTTCGATGGACCCGACGGTGGTCGGGTCCATCGATGCAGAGCTCGATCGGATCGAGGACGCGCATCGGGTGTCGGTGCGACTGGCCATCGAAAGCGGTAGTCGGGCTTGGGGATTCCCCTCGCCCGATTCGGATTACGACTGCCGGTTCGTCTATGTCGCGGACATGGATACCTACCTGTCGCCGTGGCGGACAAGGGATGTCATCGAGACACCGCTGATCGGCCTGTTGGATGTGAACGGCTGGGACCTGGCCAAAGCACTGCGACTGCTGGTGCGGGGCAATGCGGTGCTCATCGAATGGCTGATGTCGCCGATCGTGTACCGCGGCGACGACCGGTTCCGTACCGAATTGCGTGCGGTGGCCGAGGAAGTCGCCGACCGCAACCAGGTGGCCCGGCACTACCTGCATCTGGGCAGCAAGCAGTGGACCCTGTTCGATCACCACCGCTCGCTGAAGAAGGTGTTCTATGCACTGCGGCCCGCGCTGGCATTGCGCTGGTTGCGTGAGCATCCCGATGCGGCGGTGGCGCCGATGCATCTGCCGTCGCTGCTCGAGCAGTGTGCGTTGTCCGGTGAGCTGGTTTCGGCGATCGCCGAGCTGACCGAACTGAAGTCGCGCACCCGGGAAATGGGTAGTGGCACCGTGCCGGTTCCGATCGCGGAATTCATCGCGGCCGAATTCGACCGTGCGACAGCTGCTTTCCCGAAGACTCGCGATCGGGACCTGGGTCTGGCCCGCGAGGTGACCGCCGATTTCTTCCGCAAGGAAGTCCTGGCCGCCGGAGATGGGCGGTAGCGCAGCGGGACTCGACCGATCAGCGGTGCGTCACCCCTCGGCGACCACGGTGGCATAGGCACGCGCCAACCGGTCCGTTGCGGTCGGGGCATCCGGATCGGGACGTGGAATCCCTAGGTGCGACTCGCGCAGTTCGTCCATGAACTCGGCCCACAGCTGCGGCCCGCCCTCCTCGAGGAGCTCGGCGCGCACCCGCAGGCGTTTCGTGGTCGGGCGATGCCGGAGCCCCCAGGCACCCAATTGCGCCATGATCGGCACCAGTTGGATCGCGGGCTCGGTCAGCCGATATTCGGCCTTCTGACCGGGACGGGTGTCCTCGCGACTGAGCAGTCCGGCCGCGACGAGGCGCTTGAGCCGGTCGGACAGGATATTGGACGCGATCCCCTCCTCGGATCCAGCCAGCAGTTCGCGGAAGTGACGGCGATTGCCGAACATCACGTCGCGCAGTACCAGCAGCGTCCACCGATCGCCGATCACCTCGATGGTCGCGTTGATCGGGCAGCCCGAACGTCCCTCGTCGCGCATGCGGTGCTCCTTCCGTCGAAATGTCTGCTTGCATTCTACAACCAGTTGCACTTAGGCTGTACGCAAGCGATTGCAAATTGCAAGCAGTTAAGAGAGGGAGAATCATGGCCGAGTTGCGCGTACACAACATCGCGATCTCACTGGACGGCTACATCGCCGGACCGAATCAGGGACCCGAGAATCCGCTCGGCGAGGGCGGGATGCGGCTGCACGACTGGGTATGGGCCACGCGCTACGCGCACCAGATGGACGGTGCGGACACCGGCGAGACCGGCGTGGACAATGACTTCCTGGTCGCGGGCGATGCCGGGATCGGCGCAACCATCATGGGGCGCAATATGTTCGGCCCGATCCGTGGTCCGTGGACCGATCACGAATGGCAGGGTTGGTGGGGCGACAATCCGCCCTACCACCACGACACCTTCGTAATGACCCATCACCCGCGATCGTCACTGCCGATGGCGGGCGGCACGACCTTCCATTTCGTGAACGAAACGCCGGAAGAGGTTCTGCGCCAAGCCTTCAAGGCCGCGGACGGCCAGGATGTGCGGCTCGCGGGCGGCTCATCGGCGATCCGGCAATTCCTGCGCGCCGGCCTGGTGGACGCGATGCATCTCGCGGTCGTCCCGATCCTGCTCGGCGCGGGCGAGCGACTCTACGACGATCTCGGCACCCTGCCGGGCTACGAGATCAGCTCCGTTGTCCCCTCCCCCGCGGTCACCCATGTCACCTTCACCAAGAGCGCCTGAATATCCCCGCAAACGACGAGAGGCCCGCACCCCCTGCCGGGTGCGAGCCTCTTAAGTCACGCTTGATCAGATAGCGCGGACGTCCTGAGCCTGGGGACCCTTCTGGCCCTGGCCGATCTCGAACTCCACGCGCTGGCCCTCTTCGAGGGACCGGAAACCCGAGCCGGAAACGGCCGAGTAATGCACGAAGACGTCAGGGCCGCCTCCGTCTTGAGCGATAAAGCCGAAGCCCTTCTCGCTGTTGAACCACTTCACACTGCCTTGAGCCATGTTCTTTACTTCTTACTTCCTGTTGACGAGCCGAGCAAATCACTTCGATGAGCCCGATCTCTCGATCAACAATGCCATCATCCGACGAATCCGGCCACATCCAGCAGTGGTGATTGTGAGCAAAATGACGTCGGCGCAGCACTGTGACCGCGGACGCAACACGGGTTGCGAAGGGCTGGCTACCCCGACCAAAAACGGTCATGGCGCATGGACCGGCCGGTCAGCGCACACTTTTGGCTACCCGCGCGAACCCAACCGGAATCCCAGCAACCATGGCCACCGCGGACGTCGGACCGAACCTAAGAATTCGCAAAGAAAATACGCGACTTCGGGCACAAACCTGCACTAAGCGGTCGGTTTTCAGTTATGCGACCGTGACCAAGTGTCCTATGCGGAGCGGCCGACCGCAAATTCTGTGAGCGATAGGACATTGCCGTCGGGGTCCGGGAACCAGGCGATCTTGTCACCGCCGGGTGTGGTCCGGATACCGTGGTCGTCCTGGTCCATGCCGTCATATCGGTGGAATTTCACGCCGCGCGCGGTCAATTCATCGATTGTGGCCACGCTATCGGCTACCACCCAACCCAGGATCGTGAACTGCTGCGGGACAAGCTCGTTCACCCGGGTAATGCGCATGGTGATGCCGGGGCCGAGCGCGACGCAGGCGAACGGCGTCATCCCGACGAACTCGGGGTCGAGCACATCGGCGTAGCACCGACGCGATCGGTCCAGATCCAGCGGCCGTGCGAAGGCGACGACCTCGGCATCGGCTTGGGCGGCCATGCGCGCAGGCTACTCCGCTGATTCGGCTCGGTTCAGGTAACGCACCTGAGCCGCCTTGGCCTCGTCGTACGCCGCCCGGCCCGCCAGGTGTTCCGGCACGCCGACCTCCCACCACGCACCCGCATCGGTCCAGGCGGACGGCTGGGTGCGCACCACAACGACAGCCGGGCGGGACTCGCTCAGAGCCGCCGTCCTGGCCTGCGCGTAGGCCCCACGGAACTCGGTCAGATCGGTCGCGGTGAATACGGCGCAGCCCAATGATCTTGCGTGGCTCGCGAAGTCGGTGCGTGGCGGTCGCGCGTGGTTGGTGCGGCAGTCGGCGTAGAAGTTGTTGAAGGGGTCACCGCCCTGCCCCTCCTGGAGCCGGGCGATTACCGCGTATCCGTCGTTATCGCAGACGACCGCGACGAACCGGTGGCCCGCGAAGGCCGCGGAGAACAGTTCGGAATTGAGCATCAGGTACGAGCCGTCGCCGAGCATGGTGGTGACCAGGCCGTGCACATGCGCCATGGCCGCACCCCACGCGCCGGCGAGTTCATAACCCATGCAGGAGAATCCGTACTCGACATCCATGGTCGGCACGGTGCCGGTGGCCCGCCAGCCGCCGATCAGCTCGCCGGGCATCCCGCCCGCGGCGGTCATGACGTAGTCATCCGGTGCGCTCAATTCGTTGACGACGCCGACGATTTGGGCATAGCTCGGGATGCCGGGAGTCGGTGCGCGCAGCGTGTCGATGTGGGCGTCCCAGTGGATACGAAGCCCTTCCGCGCGGTCGGACCATCCGGCATCGACCCGCCAATTGGTCAGGAGCGCGGCCAATTCCCGCACGGTCGCGTCGGCGTCGCCGACGACCGCGAGTGCGCCGTGCTTCACCGCGTCGAAACGGGCCGTGTTGATGCTGATCAACCGGACGTCGGGCGCGAAGACGGTCCAGGACGCGGTGGTGAAATCCTGCAGTCGGGTGCCGATGGCCAACACCAGATCCGCCTGTGCGGCAGCGGCATTGGCCGACGCGGAGCCGGTTATACCGAGCGGACCGGCGTACAACTGGTGGTCGTGCGGTACGAGAGTACGGCCCGCCGTCGTTTCGGCCATCGGAATGCCGTGCCGCTCCGCGAATTCGAGTACCAGCCGACCAGCACCGGAATAGCGCACACCGCCGCCGAGGACCAGCAACGGACGTCGCGCGGATCGCAGTAGGTCCGCTGCCTCGGCCAGAACCCGAGAGTCCGGGCGCGAACGCATGATTCGGTGCACGACCGGCTCGAAGAGCGCCTCCGGAAAATCGTAGGTCTCGGCCTGCACGTCCTGCGGCAGCGCCAGCGTCACCGGGCCCACATCGGCGGCATCGGTCAGTATCCGGGCCACCTGGGGCAGGGTGGCGATGAGTTGTTCCGGGCGGGTAATGCGGTCGAAGTAGCGACTCACCGCGCGGAAGGCATCGTTGACGGTAAGGGTCGGGTCGCCGAAGTGTTCGACTTGTTGCAGCACCGGATCCGGTGCGCGGCTGGCGAAGGTGTCGCCCGGAAGCAGCAGCAGTGGAAGACGATTCGCGTGGGCGACACCGGCAGCGGTCACCATATTCAGCGCGCCTGGTCCGATCGAGGACGTCGCGATTCCGACCTGGCGACGGTGGGTCGCCTTCGCCAGGCCGATGGCTGCCAGGGCCATGCCCTGCTCGCTATGCCCACGCCAAACCGGGATTTCATCGCGACGCTCGGACAATGCGGTGCCGAGCCCGAGTACATTGCCGTGCCCGAATATCGCGAAAGCAGCCGGGAACAACGGCACTTCGCGCCGGTCGAAGGTCTCCGAATGCTGCGCGACCAGCCAGCCGACCAGCGCCTGGGCCATTGTCAGCTGCACGGCGTCACCACGCGCTGCAGTTCGTGCTGCAAGGCGTCCAATTCGGCGCCACCGGCCATTTGCCTGGTCAGCTCTGGCAGGTCGATCTCCGATTTCTCGTACGAACCGAGCATCGCACCGCGTTTGAGCAGCAGGAAGCGGTCGCCGACCGGATACGCGTGGTGTGGGTTGTGGGTGATCAGGATGACCCCGAGCCCTCGATCTCTGGCCTGCACAACGTACTTCAGTACGACACCGGCCTGTTTCACGCCGAGGGCGGCGGTCGGTTCGTCGAGAATGAGCACCTTGGCCCCGTAGTGCACCGCCCGTGCGATCGCGATGCATTGGCGTTGTCCCCCCGACAGTGTGCCGACCGGCTGTTCCATATCGCGGATCTCGATCCCCATGTCCGCCAGCGCCTCTCGTGCGATGTCGCGACCCTTGCGGCGGTCCAGCAGTCGCAGGGGGCCGTATGCGATGGTGGGTTCGGAACCGAGTACGAAGTTGCGCCAGACGCTCATCAACGGCACCACCGCGAGATCCTGGTAGACGGTCGAGATGCCGTGGTCCAAAGCTTCCCGGGGCGAGGAAAGTCGGGTCGGCCGGCCGTCCAGCTTCAGTTCGCCGCGGTCGTGCTGGTGCACACCGGCGAGAATCTTGATCAGCGTCGATTTGCCCGCACCGTTGTCACCGAGGATGCAGGTGACCTCTCCCGCATGCACCACGGTCGAGACGTCACGCAGTGCGACGACACCGCCGTAGCTCTTGCCGATATCGATCGCTTCGATCAGTGGCGGCGTCATCGACGTACCCTTTCGGCTCGCTTCTTGAATATGTTGTTGACCAGCACCGCGGCCAGCAGCAGCACACCGAGGAACAGCATGAACCAGTCGCTGTCCCACCCGGCGAAGACGATGCCCTGCCGCGCCATACCGAAGATCAGCGCACCGATCGCGGCGCCGATCGCCGAACCGAATCCGCCGGTCAGCAGGCAGCCGCCGACCACGGCGGCGATGATGTAGTGCAGTTCCAGCCCGACGCCTTGATTGGCCTGCACGCTGGAGAACCGCAGGATGCTGCAGGATCCGACGACCCACCCGGCGAAGGCGGTGGTCATGAAGAGCAGGATCTTCGTCCGATCCGCGGGGACGCCGACGGCCCGTGCGCTCGGCAGCGCACCACCCACCGCGAAGATCCAGTTGCCGAACTTGGTGCGCACCAGCACAAGTGCCGCGATCGCGGTCAGTACCACCCACCAGATGACCGAGGCCTGCAGGTGGGTGTCGCCGATATCCAGGGTCGAGGCGAAGACCCACCCGGCCGAGTTGTAGCCGTCGGCGCGGCGAATGCCCGACACCTGAACAGTACCGGTGATCAGACGGGTCACGCCGAGGTTGAGGCCTTGCAGCGCAAGGAATGTACCGAGGGTGACGATGAAACTCGGTAGCCCGGTTCGCATCACGAGCCAGCCGTTGCAGGCACCGACGGTAAGTGCGAAGAGTAGCGAAACCAATAGCGCGAGCCAGACATTCCACCCCGCGTGCACCGCGAGCAACGCGGTGACAAGTGCGGTGGATGCGGTCATGACACCGGCTGACAGATCGAATTCGCCGCCGATCATCAGTAGTGCGACCGCGACCGCCATGATGCCCAGCGTGGACGAATCGTCCAGCCAGGTCGCGATTCCGAGTGGGCTGAGGAAGCGGTCGGTGATGACCGAGAAGAATACGAAGACGAGTGCGGCGCCCAACAATGCGCTGATCTCCGGTCGCACGACCATCCGCTGCAGCAGCGACGGACCGTCCGGCGGCGTGTCCGGAGTTATCTCGGAAGCTTTTGTGGCAACAGTCATTTCGTCCACTCCCTCACCGCATGCCCAGTGCCACGCGGGCCGCCACGGCCTCGACATTGTTCTTGTCGACGAAAGCGGGCCCCGTCTGCACAGGTGCACCACCACCGACCGAGTTCAGATTCGTCCGATACAGCTGCAGCAGGACGACCGGCAGATAGCCTTGCTCGTACTGCTGCTGGTCCACGGCGAACAACAGCTTGCCGGCCCGAATCGCCTCGACCACATCGGTATTCAGATCGAAGGTCGCGACCATCGCAGCCGACTGCGATTCCTTGACCCCGTCCACCGCGCGCGCGGCGACTTGAGAATTCAGCGTCAGCACGGCGTCGATGGACCTATCCGCCTCCAATGCGCCCTTGATACGCGACTGGGCGTCGGTGGGATTGTTGATATCCACCTGCAGCGTGGCGCCATTGCCGAAGGCCTTGGTCGCGCCGTCACAGCGCTGATTGGCGCCGACATTGCCCGCCTCGTGGATCACGCACAGCAGCTTCTTGCGGCCGGCATCGGCGAGACGTTTACCCGCTGCCTGGCCGGCCGATGTCTCGCTTTGTCCCACATGACCGATGGCCCCGAATTCCGCGCTCTCGCTCTCACCCGAGTTGATGGTCACCACCGGAATGCCTGCGGCGACCGCCTTTTCAATCGAGGGCCGTAAGGCTTCGGGGTTCGCCATCGATACGACGAGACCGTCCACCCCTTGTGCGACCGCGTTATCGATGAGTTTGGCCTGCTGGCCAGGATCGCCCGAGGAGTTGTACTCGACACGGACGCCGAGGTCCTTACCCGCGGCCTCCGCGCCGTTCTTGACGACATTCCAGAACGCGTCGCCCTGGCTGCCGTGCGTCACCACCGCGACGGAGCCCAATTTGCCCTGCGCGACCGGGGATTGGGTCGGTGCGGGCACGTCCGCTCCTGGACCACTACACGCGGCGAGGAGGGTGGCCGCGGCCAGCCACGGCAGCATGCGGCGGGATCGCCGCCACCACGCCGTGCGTATTTCGAGCGACATCGTTGTCATCACTTCCCATCTAGATTCGGGCCCAAGAAGATCGGGCTGGGCCCAGCGCGGCACCTATGCCCGCAAGGTGGTTCAGACTGCGGGCGGCGTCGCGGCTCGGCAGATCTGCCGAATCGTCCGGCCGCAATGCCGTGTCCTGTTCGATGACGTACCAGCCTTGGTAACCGGCGGCGTACACGCTGCGTACCAGGGCCTCGATGTCGATATCGCCCGCGCCGAGCGGGACGTAGATGCCGCGGCGTACGGCATCGCTGTATTCCATTGCGCCGCTGCGTACTTGGTCGGCAAGCGGGGTGCGCACATCTTTGAGATGGATATGTCCGATGCGATCCGGACAACGCTGCGCGAGACGCACGGGATCGGTGCCGCCGATGAGCAGGTGGCCGGTATCCAAGCAGAGGTCGAGATCGGAATCTGCCAGGAACCTGTCGACTTCGGCTTCGCGCTCGACGTAGGTGCCGACATGGGGATGCAGGGCGGTGCGCAATCCGAATTCGACGGCGACATCCCTGATAGCGGCGGCGGTTTCGACCAGGGTCCGCCATTCCCCGCCGGAAAGCGCTGGGCGCGTATCATATCCGGCGAGTCCGGTCGCGGCCGCGAGGACGATCACTTCGGCGCCCGTGGCAGCGAACAGTGCGGCGTTCTCGCGGGCGTTCTCGATCGCTTGTTCCGGGTCGCGGTGTAGTGGCAGGGCGAGGAAACCACCGACCGAGGCAATGTCGAAATCATCCAGCAGCGCCCGCAATTCGGCGGGATTGCGCGGCAGGTAGCCGGGCGGGCCCAGTTCCGTCGCCGTGATGCCGAGCGCAACCATCTCCGTCAGGACGGTGCGCGCATCGAGCACGTGACCCCAACCGGGGACTTCGCAGACTCCCCAGGAGATCGGCGCGACCGCGATGCGTAGCGGATAGCGGGGTTGGGTCATCCAGGCTCTCCGACCTTCGGTGTCGATCGACGTTTGCGCTATTGGAGCGCTCCAACTATGTAACGTAGGTCATAGTGTGTCAAGCACTGCATCGGTCGCTCTTTCATCGCCACTACCTGCGAGAATTGATGCTTCCAGCGGAAATGCCCGGCGCTCGCGATGGAAAAATGTCGGATTAGAGCGCTCTATTGATTGAGACGCGCCGACCTTGTAACGTCCGAGACTGCAGGAGCACAGTGGATACCGAAGGGAGGCGATGTGGCGCGACCGACCATGGAGGATGTCGCCGCCCGCGCCGGGGTGTCCCGCGCGCTGGTCTCCCTCGTCATGCGCAACTCCCCCAAGGTCAGCGAACATCGTCGCCGCGCGGTGCTCGCGGCCGCCAAGGATCTCGGCTACCAGCCGCACATCATGGCGCGGTCGCTGGCCAGCCGGACCTCCAACATCATCGGTGTCATGGTCTCCGACCTGCGCAATGCGTTCTTCGCCGAGGTAGTGGAGGGTATGGACGCGGCCGCGCAGGACGCGGGCCTGGAGTTGATCCTCAATACCGGGCGACGTAGTGCCGCCCGTGAACGCACCGCCCTGGAGAGCCTGCTGTCCTTCCGCCCCGGCGGCATCATCCTGCTCTCCCCCGTACTGCCGGCGGCAGCCATCCGCGACGCCGCCGAAAAGTGCCCGATCGTGCTGATTTCGCGCAGCTCGACCATCGCGGACGTCGATACCGTCAATGACGACGGCGAAAGCGGCGCCGCACTTGCCGTGGATCATCTGGTCTCGCTCGGCCACCGTCGGATCGTGCATCTCGACGGCGGCGGGGCCTTCACCTCCGCTTCGCGCCGTCGCGGCTACCGCGCGACGATGGCACGAAATGGGTTGGAGCCCATGATCATCGCCAGCGAGCACACCGACTCGGCGGGTATCGCCGCGGTCCAGAAACTGCTGAATCTGTTCTCCCGCGACAACTTTCCTACCGCACTGGTGTGCGGCAACGACTTCAATGCCGTCGGCGCGATGTCGGCACTGGAAGAGGCCGGACTTTCGGTACCGCACGATGTTTCGGTCGTCGGCTACGACAACACCTCACTGGCCGCACTCCGACATGTTTCGCTCACTACCATCGATCAGCCGCGAATTCGGATGGGCCGCTTGGCAATCGAAGCACTCACCGAGCGGATGCGCGACGGCCGTACCGAACCGGTGCGCCGCCGTTTGGAACCTGCCCTGGTTGTGCGCGCGACGACCGCGGCACCGCGCAACTGAGGCACCACTCACCGCTATTTCACCAGAAGGAGAGCCGATGACATCTGCACTAACCATGGGCCTTGCGGGCGTCGGCCGCATCGGCACCTCCCATGCCGAAACACTGAAACATCTGCCCGGTGTCGACACTGTCATCGTCGCGGACGCCGACGCCGAACGCGCCCACGCCGCCGCTACCAAGCTCTGCGTGCAAGCCGTCCCCGACATCGATGCGCTCTTCGCCACCCAGCTCGACGGCCTGGTCATCGCCACCGCCACCGACTCCCACCCCGAACTCATCACCCGCGCCGTCGACGCAGGCATCCCCGTCTTCTGCGAAAAGCCGGTAGCCGCCGACATCCAAGGCACCCTCGACGTCATCACGCTCCTCGAAAACTCCACCATCCCAGTACAAATCGGCTTCCAACGCCGCTTCGACGCCGGCTACCGCGCCGCCCGAGCCGCCATCACCTCCGGGTCACTCGGCTGGCTGCACACCTTGCGCGCCACCACCCTCGACCCCACACCTCCACCCGCCGAATACATCCCCCGCTCCGGAGGTTTGTTCCGTGACTGCGGAGTGCACGATTTCGACATAATCCGCTGGGTCACCGGGCGTGAGGTGGTGGAGGTCTATGCGACCGGAGCCAATCGCGGCGAACAATTCTTCGCCGACGCGGGCGACGTGGACACCGCAGCGGTGCTGCTGCGTCTGGACGACGGCGCTCTGGCCACAGTCTCCCTCAGCCGCTACAACGGCGCAGGCTACGACGTCCGTCTAGAAGCCCTCGGCTCCCGCGGCAACGCCATCGTCGGCCTCGACGATCGAGCGCCTTTGAGTTCCGTCGAACCCGACTACGCCCCTTCGGGTTCGCCCGCCTATCCCGGATTCATGGAACGCTTCCGCCGGGCGTACACCGACGAACTCGCGGCCTTCCTCGCCGTGGCATCTGGTGAACTCGCCAACCCGTGTACACCGGCAGACGCACTCGAGGCGTTCTTTATCGCTGAGGCATGCGAACTTTCGCGACACGAACGTCGGCCAGTTGCCGTGGCCGAAGTCCGCCGCTGACAGGTCCGCGCCGTCTGCGTCGCACTGGGCTCACCCGCGCTCACGAACCTGCGGTACCGCAAAAGATGTCAGACCCTGCTGCAACACTTCTCGTAGTCAGTGCGACCACCCACTGACCTCTAGAGGCCGACATCCTTGGGGGATCTGATGCCATTCGCCGCGCTCGCCACCATCTCGATCCTCTGCATCGCGGCCGCAGTCACCGCTCTGACCGCGTCCATGGCCACCGACTCCCTCGCCACCAAAGCCAACCAAGCCGCGAAGTCCTGCTTCATCGGCGACAACCTCCCCACCGACGCTTACTTCGCCAGCCGCTCTCGCTCCACCCGCCTCTCCCAAATCTCCACCCGCCTGATGACTTCCGGCGTCCTACTCCTACTGCTGGGAGTAGCCACCCTCGCCCTGGCGGCCTGGCAGCACAAACACACCGGCCATTGAACCTACCGCGTCACCGCAACGATCGGCCGTCGCGTGGACGGCTCGAGGAGCGGTTCAGCGAGTTCAAGGCTGTCGGCTGAGGTCACTACCCGGACAACACCGGTGAAGGCGGGCGGCGCCGGTGTGGGCGCCACCCGAGCTGGGCTCGCCACGAGCGCGGTGGCCGACCATCCGAACGCCCGAATCACCATTGGGCCCACCTGGACACTGTGCGTATCCCCTCGCACGGATGGCGGAACAGCTGGGCAGTCTGTGCATCCGATCTCCGGTCCATGAGAAAGGTCGAGCAGTGCCGGGGACCGCGAAGATCGTGGCCGAGCTAGAGGGGACGAAGGCGGACTATGGCGGTGCCGCGGGATAGGGCGCCGCGAAGGGAGGGAAGGTTCACGGTGCCGTCGGGGTCGAGGTGGATTCTGGCAAACCGGCCGTGAGCTGGGTTTTGGGTGAGGATTTCGCGGTAGAGGGTGGTGGCTCGGGGTTCGTCGGTGATTACTTCGTGGGCGGCTTGGATGGTGTTGCCGCGGAGGTGGATTCGAACCGGTGTGCCTGGGATGAGGTTGTGGCGCCAGTTGGCGGCGGTGCCGATCAGGAGGTGACCTTCATGTTCGGCGTAGCCGACGGGGTTGGCGTATTCGCGGCCGGTCTTGCGGCCGGAGACGGTGACGATGACGAGCCGTTTGCTGAGTAGGGGGTGCAGTGGTGAGCGGAGGATGAAGCGGACGATGGCGTCGCCGACGCGTTGGAGGCGGGATTGGGCGGTAGGGGCTTTGGTGCTGGTCATGGGGATGACTCCGCTGATCGAATAATTACTGAGTTAATACTCAGAAAATACGCCCGGATGGGGCATACTGCAAGGGGTTGATCGGTGCGAAGAGGAGGTTGCGGTGGCGGCAGCTGCGGATGGTGCGCGGTCGACGCGCGGGCAGCGGGGGCGGCCTTCGACCGGAGTACGGGAATCGGTTGTGGTTGCGGCGCAGGAGATTCTGGTGGAGGCGGGGGTGGCTCGGCTGTCCACGAAAGAGGTTGCGAAGCGAGCGGGGGTGGCCGAGTCGAGCATCTTCTATCACTTCGGGGATCGAATGGGGTTGTTGCAGGCGGTGATTCAGCGGCATCTGCGGCCGGTGAAGGATGTGCTCGGGGAGGTCGAGGAGCGGCCGGGGTTGCGGGCGGGACTGGTGGCGCTTGTCGAGGCGTTGGAGGGGTTCTTCATGGACACCATTCCGGTTATGGCCGCGGTGCAGTCGGATGTGGAATTGCGCGCGAAGTATGCCGAGCGCAGCCGGGAGTTGGATATCGGGCCGCACCGTGCGGTCGACGCTGTCGTCGCGCACCTGTCGATGCGCCGCGCCGACCAGCGCGTACCCACCTCGGTGGATCTGCGAGCCGCCGCTCTGCTCTTGGTCGGCGCGGCGCATCAACGAGCGCTGCAGCGTCATCTGAGCCCACCCGACGTGGTCGCGGCATTGCCCACAACCGAATCCATTGTCGACACGGTCATGCCAATCCTTGGCTGAGACCGCCGAGTACATCGCGTCAGCGAGCGGTGGAAGTCGACCTTTCCATCTCGCCCGCACACGCCCGACCAGGGACGCCCGAACCGAACCCGTCGTCGACACGACCATGCCGATCTTCCACCGACGGAAGCGCGTGGCACTACGGAGGACCTATTCGGCGGCAGCCGCAATGGCGAAAGGAAGCGTTATCAGGCGGGCAGCAGCCGACCGATGACCTCGGCGAGCTGTTTCACATTGCGGCATTCGTGCATGGTGACGTGTTCGGCGAATACATGAGCGGCCGAATCGCCGGTGGACCAGGAGCGGGCGGGTTCGGGATTGAGCCAGTAAGCGTGTTTGGCTCGATCCGACATTGTTTGCAGGGCGGGGAGATTCGGATCGGTGCGGTTGGTGCGGGCGTCGCCGAGGATCAACAGCGAGGTGCGGGGACCCAAGGCGTCGAGGTAGCTGTCGACGAAGCCTTGGAAGGCCTCGCCGTAGTTGCTGCTGCCGAAGCGAGCGACGTTGGCGTCACGGACTATTCGGGCGGTGGCGCCCGGAGCGGGAGGTTCGCCCGGGGTGAAGAAGCCGGTGATTTCGTCGCAGGTGTCGATGAAACCGAAGCTGCGGACCTTGCTGAATTGGTCTTGCAGTGCCTGAACGAGTTGCAGGGTGAATTCGGCAAAACCTGTTACGGAGCCGGATAAGTCGGCCAGCACGACGAGGTCGGGGCGGCCGTGTCTACGGGCGCGCAGGACCGGGTCTATCGGCACTCCCCCGGTTGCCATGGAGCGGCGCAGGGTTCGACGCATATCGATCTGACCGCGAACCGCTTTGCGGCGGCGGGCGGCGAGGCGAGTGGCGAGTTTGCGGGCCAAAGGGTTTACCAGGCGGCGCATTTCGGCGAGGTCTTCGGTGCGGGCACCGAGGAAGTCGACCCGGTCGGCACTCGACTCGACACCGCGGCGAGCGATGTATTCGGTACCACGGAGTTGGGCGGAGCGCAGCCGCGCCTCGGTTTGGACGGCGGTGCGGAATTCGCGGATGCGTCGGTCGGCTTCGATGGTGCGGACGGTGGTGTCGAGGTCGGGGCTCATGCCCTCGATGATGCGATCGATAAGTTCTGCTGGCCGTAGAGATTTCATGGTCAGATAGGAGGACCAGCCCGCACCCGATGCGGTGGTGACCGGGCGGGAGGGCGCGCCGGCACCGACTCCTCCGTAGCCGCCCAATGTGGTGAGTGCCCGCCGGGCGATTTCGGTGACGGCGGCAGAGTCGTCTCGAGCGAGTGCGTCCACCAAGCTGTCGCGCAGGTCGTCGATGGATTCGGCGACCGACGGGATTGCCGGTTGCTCGGCGGTCAGGAAGTAGAGATCGAAAAGCTGATCGAAGACGGCGCGCTGGCCGTTGCGGCGCAGTAGGCAGGCGGCCATGCCGGAGCGCAGGCGGTTCCGGTCGGATAAGCCGAGCGCGAGCATCGCTTGGGCAGCGTCGATGGTTTCGCTCGGACCAGCGGAGATTCCGTGCTCGCGCAACAATCCGACGAAATCGACCAGGCGGTCCGTCATCGTGTCGGCGGGCTGCTCTGGACCGTTCCGCTCGGGTGACGTCACCGCTCGACCGCACCCGACAGCCGCAACCATTGCGGTGTTCCGCACTCATCGTGGGCACCCATGAACCGTGCGTAATCCGAGAAGCTTTCCAGAAGTTGATATACGACCGCACGTCCGGTCCCGTGCTTCCCTGAAACACCCGCCGACCTCAAACCAATGGCCCCATCAGCCCCATCAGCAATTCGAACCGGCTCGCCCACTCGTTGCCGGATTCCGTCTTCGTGGCGGAGTCCCTCACAAAGCGCGATTTCTGAGAAGTGGTGTGGCAGTTGGCCGGCGTATGACTGCTCCGTACATCGTATGAACCTCCGATGGGAGGTGAGCCGGATCGGCGCGGTCATGATGGTCTGCGTTCGTGCGGATCGGCTGCGGGAAGCTCGAGGCGATCGATGGCTATGCGATGGTCGGCTTGATATTTGAGAAGTACACCGAGGGTGGATCGGACGAGTGTGCCGGTGAGATTGCGGGCGCCGAGGGCTACGAGAGTTCTTGCCCAGTCGACGGTTTCGGCGACCGACGGAGGCTTGCGGAGGGAGATCTGCCGGAGGGCGGCGACGGTTCGTACTACGGGCTCGCCAAGGGTCTCGTCGAGCTCGGGGACCTTCATTCGGACGATCGCACGCTCCAAATCCGCTGTCGGATAGTCGATGTGGAGGTAGAGGCACCGACGCTTCAAGGCTTCGGAGAGATCGCGATTGGCGTTCGAGGTGACGATGACGACGGGCTTGCGGACGGCGGTGACGGTGCCGAGTTCGGGGATGCTGACCTGATAGTCGCCGAGCACCTCGAGGAGAAGTCCTTCGAGTTCGATATCGGCCTTGTCGAGTTCGTCGATGAGCAGCACGGTCGGATGCGGATTCCGGATCGCGGCCAACAGCGGACGTTGCAGGAGGAATTCTTCCGTGAAGACGTGGTCGCGGGTGCTGTCCCAGCTCTCGTTGTCGGTGGCGGTAATGCGCAGCAATTGCTTGGCGTGATTCCACTCATAGAGCGCGCGGGCTTCGTCGATGCCCTCGTAGCACTGCAGGCGCACGAGGTCGGCGGTGGTGGCGGTGGCGATCGCCTTGGCCAGCTCGGTCTTGCCGACGCCCGCCGGCCCCTCGATCAGCAGAGGCTTGCCCAGGTGGTCGGCAAGGAACACCGCAGTGGCGATGTCCGTGGAGGGCAGGTATCCGGCGTCGGTGAGCCGCCGCGTCACCTCGTCGACCGAGCCAAAGAACTTACTCATCGGTAACAGTCTAGAACCAGCGGCTTCCCGCTCCACCCGGAGGCCGACGCCCGCCGCCTAAGGGACTCGTCATACCAAAGGATGAATCTTACTGAAATCGTGCTCGCACCATTGCCAATCGAGCGGGCGGGGCCGAGGGTAGACGTGCAAATTCGTTGCGTCGCCGGATATCCCCTGCATCCGGCGAGCGACGACGGCGTCCGCGTGGACGCCCTGCTTGCAGATAGAAAGGATCCACGGTGTTCTCGAGAACGATTCCGCGCCGAACCCTGACCCGGGTGGCCATCGCCGGTGCCCTCGCCGCAGCCCCATTCACGGCGCTGGCCATTCCCGCCTCGGCCGACCCGACCACCAGCGAACCCGGCGTGACCGAGGTGAGGCACCCGCACAACAACGACTGGGATTGCGACCATCCCGACTTCTTCGACGACTGGGACCACTCCCCTGGCCGCTGGGATGACTGCGATCTCCCTGGCCGCTGGAACGACCCGTGGCGATTCCCCCGCCACCTGTTCCCCCGCGGCGCATTCGGCAGCAGCTGATCGAGAGACAACGGCCCGACACCGCGTGGTGCCGGGCCGTTGTCATATCGCCTCGGAGACTTCCCCTACTCCGGTCCTGTCCAGACTCATACTTTCGACTGAAATTGCATTGAATCCGGCCAACCCCAACAACCTGAACAGACCGAACAACAGCTAGCCCGTGCCGCGGTGGTCCGGCCGCAGCAGGTCCGGGCCACCGCACGGTGGATCCGCACACCAGGGCGATCCGTCCTCATCAAGGCCGACCACCGCGACGGAAAGCCGGACATCCGGCCCCGCCACAACGTGTCACGGCATCGGCACTCGGAAATGGTTGGGTTCGGCATCCGCGGGAATATCGCTGGCCTGCGTGAACCCCTCCACCTCGGCACGCAATTCGATGAGATGCCGCGCGTGCGCGTCGAGCGCCTGATCCTCCGCGGAAACCGGACCCCATCGGCGCACCGGGCGCGCCTTGCCGTTCTCGTCGACCGCGACGACGACCGCGAGGCCGTGGGCCGCGAGCGCAGGCTCGTCGGAATGCGCATCCGTCGACGTCACATGCACGCTGACATGCATACTGCGCGGCCCGGTGTGAATCAATCGCGCACTCACCTCGACAATATGGCCGATGACAATCGGGCGGTAAAATCGGATCCCGCCGAAGTACGACGTGATCACATGCTGCCCAACCCAATCGGCACCACAGATATACGCCGCCTCATCGATCCATTGCATGGTGCGGCCGCCGTGTACCTTGCCACCCCAGTTGATATCCGAAGGCGCGGCCAGAAATCGGAGCGTGGCAGTAGGTGCGGTACCCGCCGCGGTGTACTGCTGCACGGCCATCGCCTCCTCGATTCGCTTGCGAACCGAAATCCGTGCCCGCGCTTGCCGATGCCGCTCGAGTTCCAGAATCGACGTCGGATTCCATTGCGGAACTTCGACGGTCCGCCGATTGTCGTCGATCGCAACGAAAATCGTCAGACATTGGGCCGTCTGTACCGGCTTGCGTCGCGTGGGATCGGTGGAATAGACGCTGACCAGGATGTGCATACTGGTGCGCCCCGTATGCACGAGATTCGCATGCAATTCAACCAATTCGCCGACCGCGATCGGCCGGTCGAGATGAATATTTCCGACGTAGGCGGTGACGCAGTAACAACCACTCCACTGGGCCGCCGCCGCATAGGCGACCTTGTCGATCCATTCGAGTAGCTTTCCGCCGTCGACCGAACCCGCGATGCCCGCATCGGCAGGTTTGACGAGAAAGCGGTGGATGGCCTCGGCACGTCGACCGGCCGATGCCGGGCTCGGTACGGAAGCGGGGACAAGTGTGGTGGATGAGGTGCTCACGACTCGCGATCTGTTCGGCAGGCAATGGTTCCGACTGCGTTGTCCCCGAAGACGATAGGCAACCGCGCCGCTACGGGCGAGTAGTCAGACCGATGCGGCGGTCAGCGGGCGTATCCGGCGGATCGAGAGGAGATATGGTCACATTTGGATCGGGGTTTGGTGTTGACGAGGGTGATATCGCCGCCGTAATGGGCCAGGACACGACGGTCCATGACCGCGCGCCAGATCGGCGGGATGATGGCCAGCAGGATCATGCTGGCATAGCCGGCAGGTAGCTGTGGCGCCTGCTCGGAGCTGCGCAGAGTCTGGTAGCGGCGGCCCGGATTCGCGTGGTGGTCGCTGTGGCGTTGTAGATGGAATAGGAATACGTTCGTGACCAGATGGTCACTGTTCCAGCTGTCACGCGGGGAGCAGCGCACGTAGTGGCCATTGCGACCACGCGGGCGAAGCAGTCCGTAGTGCTCGACGTAGTTCACCGTCTCGAGCAGCCACGCGCCGATCAGCGCCTGCAATGCCAGAAACGGAATCACCATGGGCCCGAAGATGAGGATCAGCGTGCCGAACAGAGCGACACTCATCGACCAGGCCTGCAGCAGATGATTGTCCAGGCTGAACCAGCGCTTTCCCTTGCGGGACAGCCGTTCACGCTCCAAGGCGACGGCCGAGCGGAAGCCGCCGAACACAGTGCGCGGCAAGAACGCCCACAGCGATTCGCCGAATCGGGCACTTGCCGGATCTTCCGGCGTCGCGACGCGTACGTGATGGCCGCGGTTGTGCTCGACGAAGAAATGCCCGTATCCGGATTGCGCCAGTGCGATTTTCGCCAGCCAGCGCTCGAGGTGCTCGACTCGATGGCCGAGTTCGTGGGCGGCGTTGATTCCGATTCCCGACGCGAACCCGAGCGTCACGGCCAAACCCAGTTTGTCGGATATGCTCAGCGCGGGTCTGGACCAGAGATATCCCGCGATGAGCAGGCCGATGAACTGCAGCGGCAGGAAAAGGTAAGTGCACCACCGGTAGTAGCGATCGTTGGACAAGGCCTCGTAATCCTCGTCGCGCGGATTGCTCCCGTCATTTCCTATCGCGCAGTCCAGCAGCGGGATCACCACGAGCACAACGATCGGACCGATCCACCAGAACATCTCCAGGCCCGTACGGGCCACCAGTTGTGATGGAGCTACCGCGCAAATCGGAACGATCAACCCCAGTATCCACAGATACCGCTTGGGGTCGCGTCTCTCCGTGTTCTCGAAGATCGACATATGCGCCTCGGGCCTCCAACAGAACAACACCGATAGAGCGTGCGGTCGCCGAAATCCTTTGCGGTAGAACTGTCGCTCCAGAATAGCTGGGTCTGTGCTGTCTGCTGGCGATCTGTCGAAATCGCTTTCTGACCTGGCGGCTTCAGCCGAGGTGCATCGTCGCCGTGCCCGTGTGTGCCGCGGTCGGAAGTCGAACACGGTACTCGATAAGCATGCCCGGCGGCGGATTTCGGTCCTGGAACCGACCCGCCGCCGGGCATTTGCGTACCGCAAATCCCAGCGCTACGGCAACGCCGCGCAGTTGGATGGGGCGGGCATGCCCGCGAGCCGATCGGTCAACCATTCCTGGGAGGCCACCAGTGCCGGGAAGAAGGCGATCACGTGGGTGCCCACGAGTCCGGATGCGGGGGGAATTTCGGTGTTCGCGTCCAACTGAACGGGCACTCCGCTACCACACCAACCGGCGGCCACATCGCGCACCGGCATAAACGGCGCTCCCTGGTCGTTCATCGCCGAGGCGGCAAGTACCGGAACGGCCGGGGCGCGGGTGCCGATACGCTGCTCGGCGAATGCCGCCCGCAATGCCGGGGACCGATCGATTACGGCGGTGAGCGGTTCTCCGCTGGTGGTCCACTCGGACGTGCGCCCATGCTCCTGGGCAAGTCCGGTCGGGACCGCGCATTTGCCCTGGGATTCGTTCAGGATCGCCTTGCCGATGTCGTTGAGTTCGGCGTCCAACTCCGGGCGAGTTTCCGGGTAGTCGGCGGCAATGCCGTTGAGTATCCAGGCGAACGACGGTGCGAAATCGGCACGGCCGTCGTTGTATCCGATGAAGTATTCGTCGTCCACCACCGGCCCACCGACGTAGGCGCCGCGCACATTCAGATCGGGGGCGTAGCTCGATTGCAGTTCGGCCGCACCGGCGGAGGCCATACCTCCCTGCGAATACCCATAGAGGATGACCGGCGTGCCGGGGTTGAGACCCGAGCCGGGCAACTGCAGGGCGGCGCGCGCGGAGTCCAGTACCGCGTAGGCTTGCGACTTCCGGTTGAGATAGTCGTGCACGTCGGGCGTGCCGAGGCCGTGATAGTCGGTCACCACTACCGCCACACCGCGATTGAGCAGCGAACGGATTGCCACCAGGTCGTACTCGAAGATTACGTCCATCGGCGGCTGGGCCTGGACGATCTGCGACATCAGCTTCGAGGGCGCGCATTGATCGCCCTGTCCCTTGGTACCGCCCGCGTACGCGATCAGTGGTCGCTCGCCAGGGCCGGTCCACGGCATGGTCGGCTGCAGATACGTGCCAACCACCGCCGTAGGCGCATCGTGGGTATCGCTGCTGACGTACATGAGGCGTGTCGCCGCCGCGGGGACGATTCCCGGCTGTCCAGGCGCCGACATTGCCACCGCCGCCGGTTCGGCGCGAACGATGGTGCCCCGCCCGTCTGGCAGCGATGGCGGCGGAAGGTAGAAATCAGCCTCCGCGACCGACTGCTCCCCCGGTTGCGTCCATGCGTGTGGAGCGGTGGCCGTCCCGCCGCCGACAACGATGAGGGTTCCCGTCAAAGCTGCGGCCAATCCAAATATTCGGCTGCGCACGATTTCGATCCTTCCTGCGATTTTGGGGGTACCCATGGCATCTAGAATCGGATAGTGAGGGTATCGCCAGGACTGGCGGTTTTTCGCAAATCCCGACGAGAAACGCCGATTGGCGACGGCCTTGAATCCCACAAACACCGAGATCCATTTCGGCGTCGGTGTGGGACTCCGTGATTGCGATCTCCGGTCGAGGCTGATATCGCTCAGGTACGCGGCAGCGGCAAATGCGCTGCCGGCCCGCCGAAACAACAGTGGCCCACCCCGACGAATCGGGATGGGCCACTGTGGGAATTCGCGCGTATTACGCGGTTTCGGTGATCGGCCGGTCGACCCAGCTCATCAGGCCACGCAACTTGGCGCCGGTGACCTCGATCGGGTGCTCGGCGTTGGCCTTGCGCAGCGCCTCGAGCTCCTTGTTGCCACCCTCGACATTCGCGACCAGGCGCTTGACGAAGCTGCCGTCCTGGATGTCACGCAGGATGTCCTGCATGCGCTTCTTGGTATCGGCGTCGATGACCCGCGGACCCGACAGGTAACCACCGAATTCGGCGGTGTCGGAGACCGAGTAGTTCATGCGGGCGATGCCGCCCTCGTACATCAGGTCGACGATGAGCTTGAGCTCGTGCAGCACCTCGAAGTACGCCATCTCCGGTGCGTAACCCGCCTCGACCATGACCTCGAAGCCGGTCTTGACCAGCTCTTCGGTACCACCGCAGAGCACGGCCTGCTCACCGAAGAGGTCGGTCTCGGTCTCTTCCTTGAAGGTGGTCTTGATGACACCGGCGCGAGTGCCGCCGATGCCCTTGGCATACGACAGCGCCAGCGCCTGGCCCTCACCCTTCGGGTCCTGCTCGACCGCGATCAGCGCCGGAACGCCCTTGCCGTCGACGAACTGGCGACGCACCAGGTGGCCCGGCCCCTTCGGCGCGACCATGCCGATGGTCACATTCGCCGGAGGCTTGATCAGCCCGAAGTGGATGTTGAGGCCGTGACCGAAGAACAGCGCGTCGCCGTCCTTCAGGTTGGGCTCGATGTCGTTGGTGAAGATCGATGCCTGGGCGGTGTCGGGGGCCAGCAGCATGATCACGTCGGCCCACGCGGAAACCTCCGCCGGGGTGCCGACGGTCAGGCCCGCCTCTTCGGCCTTCGGCCGCGACTTAGACCCCTCGGCGAGGCCGACGCGGACCTCGACGCCGGAGTCGCGCAGGCTCAGCGAGTGCGCATGTCCCTGGCTGCCGTAGCCGATGACAGCGACCTTGCGGCCCTGGATGATCGACAGGTCGGCGTCGTCGTCGTAGAACATCTCGACTGCCACTGGTTGGTTCCCTTCTAGTTCTTCTTCTGAGGCTTGAAAGTTGTTCGGTCAGCGCGTAGCGGTGATGGATTTCGGCCCACGGCCCACCGCGACCACACCGGACTGCACGATCTCCCGGATGCCATACGGCTCCAGCATCCGCAGCAGCGCGTCGAGCTTGGACCGGGTACCGGTCGCCTCGACGGTGAGCGCGTCCGGCGAGACGTCGATCACCTTCGCCCGGAAGAGCGTAACCGCCTCGATGACCTGGGTTCGCACGCTGGCGTCCGCACGCACCTTCACCAGGATCAGTTCGCGGGCGACCGAGGTATCGGCGTCCTGCTCCACGATCTTGATGACATTGACCAGCTTGTTGAGCTGTTTGGTGACCTGCTCGAGCGGCAGGTCCTCCACCGTGACGACGATGGTCATCCGCGAGATCTCCGGGATCTCGGTGCCACCGACCGCCAGTGATTCGATGTTGAAGCCGCGGCGGGAGAACAGCGCCGCGACCCGTGCCAGCACGCCCGGCTTGTCCTCGACAAGCACGCTGAGGGTGTGCGTCGTACTCATGCCTCCACCTCGCTGGCGCTCGGTTCCGGCACGAGCACGCTCGTAGCTGTGTTGATTGTTCGCTCGCTGCGCTCACTCATGCGTCGGTCCCCTTGTTCTTCTCGTGCGACATCGCCTCGTGGATGACGGCGGGCTCGGCAGCCTGCTCGTCCTCGTCGAACAGCGGACGGATGCCGCGCGCGGCCATGATCTCGTCATTGCTGGTGCCCGCGGCGACCATCGGCCACACCTGGGCGTCCTTGCCGACGATGAAGTCGATCACCACGGGACGGTCGTTGATCGACTGCGCCTCGCGGATGGCGGCCTCGACGTCCTCCTCGCGCTCGACCCGGATGCCGTGGCAGCCGAGGGCTTCGGCGAGTTTGACGAAATCGGGAATGCGCAGGGTGTGCGTACCCAGATCGGTGTTGGAGTAGCGCTCCTCGTAGAACAGGGTCTGCCACTGGCGGACCATGCCGAGGTTGCCGTTGTTGATCAGCGCGACCTTGATCGGCACGCCCTCGACGGCGCAGGTGGCCAACTCTTGGTTGGTCATCTGGAAGCAGCCGTCACCATCGACCGCCCACACCTCTTTATCAGGCGCGCCCATCTTGGCGCCCATGGCCGCCGGAACGGCGTAGCCCATGGTGCCGAGACCACCGGAATTCAGCCAGGTGCGCGGCTTTTCGTACTTGATGAACTGCGCGGCCCACATCTGGTGCTGGCCGACGCCCGCACAGTAGATGGCGTCTGGTCCGGCCAGGCGGCCCAGAGCATCGATGACGAATTCCGGCGACAGCGAACCGTCGCTGGGCGTCGTCCAGCCGAGCGGGTAGCTCTTGCGGATGCCGTCGAGGTACTGCCACCAGTCGGTGAGGTCCAGCTTCGGCGCGCCAGCAGGGTCGGCCTTCAGCGTTTCGATGAGTTCGGCGATCACCTCGCGGCAGTCACCGACGATCGGGACATCGGCGTGCCGGTTCTTGCCGATCTCGGCCGGGTCGATATCGGCGTGGATCACCTTGGCGTCGGGCGCGAAGGAGTCCAGCTGACCGGTGACACGGTCGTCGAAACGCGCGCCGAGGGTGATCAGCAGATCGGATTTCTGCAGCGCGGCGACGGCCCCGACGGTGCCGTGCATACCGGGCATACCCATGTTCAGCCGGTGGCTGTCCGGGAACGCGCCCCGAGCCATCAGGGTGGTGACCACCGGAATGCCGGTCAGCTCGGCCAGTTCCAGCAGCTTCGGCGCGGCGTCGGCCTTGATCACACCACCGCCGACATAGAGCACCGGCTGCTTGGACTCGAGGATCATCCGCGCGGCCTCGCGTACCTGCTTACCGTGTGGTTTGGTCACCGGACGGTAGCCGGGCAGCCGCATCTCCGGCGGCCAGCTGAAGGTGGTCTGTGCCTGCAGCACATCCTTCGGGATATCGACGAGCACCGCGCCCGGACGGCCGGACGAGGCCAGGTAGAAGGCCTCTGCGATCATGCGCGGGATATCGATGCCATCAGTGATGAGGAAGTTGTGCTTGGTGATCGGCATGGTGATGCCGGAGATATCGGCTTCCTGGAACGCGTCGGTGCCGATCAGTCCGCGCCCGACCTGGCCGGTGATCGCGACGATCGGAACCGAGTCCATCTGCGCGTCGGCGATCGGGGTGACCAGGTTGGTCGCGCCGGGGCCGGAGGTGGCCATGCACACGCCGACCTTGCCGGTGGCCTGCGCATAACCGGTGGCCGCGTGGCCCGCGCCCTGTTCGTGCCGGACGAGGACGTGACGGACCTTGGTGGAATCGAAGAGCGGATCGTAGACCGGGAGAATCGCGCCGCCGGGAATGCCGAATACCGTGTCGACGCCGAGCTCCTCGAGGGAGCGGACGACGGACTGCGCGCCGGTGACCCGCTCTGGCGGGACCTGGCGGCGGTTCGCCGCGGTCGTCGGACCGCCAGCGGGCGCGGCCTGCTGATTCGCCGAAGGCGCCGGCCTGCGGGCCGCGGGCCCTGGCCGTGCGGTTGGTGCACTCACCGTCTTCGTTCCTAACTGTTCGTACTAGACCCCGGACAACTGTGCTTGCACGTGGTGGCTTGCGAAGCGGCCACGTGCCAGGACTTTTGTCCCGAACACAAAAAAGCCCCCGACAGCGCATGGCTGTTCGAGGGTGGCGCGTCGCAACGCGAGCTGACGTATTCGACTCAGGTAGTCAGGCTCAACGCTGGACGCGCCGGCCGATTACGAGCAACTCGTTTCGATTCACGCGCATGACGGTATGTGTGCGCGAGCCGATCAGTCAAACAGGTCTCATTATGTGAGACCGAGCGGGTGCTCGAGTCCGTTCACCATGATGCGAGGATGGTGGTGTGTCATCACCGCATCAGTCCGTGCCACCGGCTAAATCGTCCCACACGCCCGCAGCGGGATCGGAGACGGGTAGTTCACCGGAACCGACCGAGCCGAAGCAGACGGTGCAGGTCATCCGCATTACGCAGATGGCCTACCTCGGTGTGGTCGTACTGCTGTTCTGTGTTTTCTTCGCCTTCGTCGGCTGGCCGATCGGGCTGTGGTGGCTACTGCTGCTCCCGGTCGCGGCGGCGGTGTGGATCGAACGCACGCGCACCACGGTGTCCGAGGACGGGCTGGATCTGCGCACGGTTTTCGGTTCGCGGCATCTCGACTGGGCACAGGTCGCCGGTGTCAGCATCCCCAAGCGCGGGTTCGTGCGCGCGCATCTCAGCGACGACACCGATGTGAAGCTGCCCGCGGTGAGCTATGACCGCTTGCGTGATCTGATCCGCGCGTCGAACGGTCGGATTCCCGATCTGTTCGCGGCGGAGGCGGCGGCGCGGGAGGCGCAGGAGACCGAGGGGCGCGAGGTCGAGACCGTGCCGGCCGACGCCGAGGATGGCAAGGCTGAGACGAAAACGGCCAACGCCGAGGGCAGCAAGGCCGAGACGAAGAAGGCCGAGACCGACGGGCACGGGGCCGAAACAGCGACCGACGCATCTGCCGCCGAGACCGACGGGCGCGAGGCCAGGACCAAGACGGCCGACACCATCGCGGGCGAAGCCGAGACAGCGACCGACACTGCGGCATCCGCCGAGAACAAGGCGCGCGACTCCGATTCGTAGCGATTTACCGGTGGCGGGGATATGGACCGACGCCGGTAGGCTCGCCGACGGATGCGCGATCTGGTGACCGCGCCGGTCGGACAATCCCCGCCCGCACGCACCAGACCTGTGGATACCGACGGTGCCGGAACCGACACGATGACACCGTCCGCGCCGACGACCACCCTCGCGGCGACATCATCCCGCCCCGCAGACAGATGGCGATCAGCACGATCGACCGCCACGAAAACCCGCCCGCGCGCGGGAGTAACGTGAACGGTCGTTGAATTTGCTCACCGAGCAAACTCCGCGCAGTCGCACATCAGCCCCCGCGACCTCCCGAGGATCCACATGCCACCGCTTCGTTCACGCACCACCACCATCGGCCGCAATGCCGCGGGCGCGCGCGCACTCTGGCGCGCCACCGGTATGACCGACACCGACTTCGGTAAGCCGATCGTCGCCATCGCGAACTCCTACACGCAGTTCGTACCGGGCCACGTGCATCTGAAGAATGTCGGTGAGATCGTCGCGGATGCGGTGCGCGCGGCGGGTGGTGTACCGCGGGAATTCCACACCATCGCAGTCGACGACGGCATCGCGATGGGCCACGGCGGCATGCTGTACTCGCTGCCCTCGCGCGAAATCATTGCCGATTCGGTCGAATACATGGTGAACGCGCACACCGCCGACGCGCTGGTGTGCATCTCCAACTGCGACAAGATCACGCCCGGCATGCTCAATGCCGCTATGCGCCTGAACATCCCGGCCGTTTTCGTCTCCGGTGGGCCGATGGAGGCCGGTAAGGCCGTGGTCGTCGGCGGTGTCGCACAGGCGCCCACCGATCTGATCACCGCGATCGCAGCCAGCGCCAATATGAACGTCAGCGAGGACGGCCTGTCCGAGGTCGAACGCAGCGCATGTCCGACCTGCGGCTCCTGCTCGGGCATGTTCACCGCGAATTCGATGAACTGCCTCACCGAGGCGCTCGGACTCGCACTGCCCGGCAACGGATCCACGCTGGCCACCCATGCCGCCCGGCACGCGCTGTTCGAGAAGGCCGGCACGGTGATCGTCGATATCGCCAATCGCTGGTACCGCGAGGACGATGCCTCGGTGCTGCCGCGGAATGTGGCCGATGCCAAGGCCTTCCGCAACGCGATGGCGCTGGATGTCGCGATGGGCGGTTCGACCAATACGGTGCTGCACACTCTGGCCGCCGCGCAGGAGGGTGAGATCGACTTCGATCTGCAGACCATCGACGAGATTTCTCGCAAAGTGCCGTGCCTGTCGAAGGTCTCCCCCAACTCCGATTACCACATGGAGGATGTGCACCGCGCCGGTGGCATCCCGGCGATCCTCGGCGAACTGCGCCGCGCGGGACTGTTGGAGACCGACGTCACCACGGTGCATGCCGAGAGTTTCGACGAATGGCTCGACACCTGGGATATCCGCTCCGGCAAGGCCTCCGAGGAGGCGCTGGAGCTGTTCCACGCCGCGCCCGGCGGCGTGCGCACCACCGAACCCTTCTCCACGAACAACCGCTGGTCCGCGCTCGATACCGATGCCGAGGGCGGCTGCATCCGCGATAAGGCGCACGCCTACACCGTCGAGGGCGGCCTGGTTGTCCTGCGCGGCAATATCGCCCCCGACGGCGCGATCCTGAAGACCGCGGGCATCGATGAGGAGCTGTTCTCCTTCCAGGGCCCGGCCGTCGTGGTCGAATCCCAGGAGGCGGCGGTCTCGGCGATCCTCGGCAAGAAGATCAAACCGGGCGATGTGATCGTGGTCCGCTACGAGGGCCCCAAGGGCGGGCCCGGCATGCAGGAAATGCTGCACCCCACCGCATTTCTGAAGGGTGCCGGACTCGGCAAGGTGTGCGCGCTGATCACCGACGGCCGCTTCTCCGGCGGCACCTCCGGTCTGTCGATCGGTCACATGTCGCCCGAGGCCGCGTCGGGCGGTGCCGTCGGACTCATCGAAGACGGCGATCAGATCCGCATCGACGTCCGAACCCGAGCACTCGAGGTGCTGGTCGACGACGGGATCCTGGCCGAGCGCCGCGCGAAAATGGATGCGTCCGAACGGCCTTGGCAGCCGATCGACCGCGTCCGCCCGGTCACCACGGCCCTGCGCGCCTACGCGGCACTGGCCACTTCTGCCGACAAGGGTGCGGTTCGCCAAGTGCCCTAGTCCCGGGAGGAATACCAGCGACGTCCCTCCTGACCATAGGAGGGACGTCGTCTCCTTGCTATCCCAACAACATCGCTGGGCCGACTCGACAATCGCCGCGATATCTACCTTGCCGTACCGGTGTCGGTATGACGATGCCCGTGGGCAGATGTGGCGTCCTGTGTGTCCCGATGAACGTCGCCCGAAGAAACGAACGGCACCCTTCTATGCCGAAGAGCGCCGTTGCGCGTGGACAGGTTTAGTCGAAGGGGCCGATGCCGGTCAGTGGGTTGCCGCCGTGCAGCCAGTACCAGGTGCCGATTGCGGCGGCGATGGCCAGGATGAGGACGACGAAGGAACCGTAGGCAGGGCGGGTGGCCCAGCCGCGGTTACGGTCGAAGGACAGGCGGCCTGGGCCGGTCAGCAGCAGCACGACGGCGGTACCCGCGAGGATCGACTCCAGTTCCACGCCGCTCTTCACCGAGGACTTGTACTGGAAGCCGGGAACCATACCCTGCTTCCACAGCCACGCGTCGATGATCACCGCGAGTACCGCACCCGCGGCGAGCGGAGTTGCCAGGCCGAGCACCAGCAGGCCGCCACCACCGACTTCACCGGCGATGACCAGGATGGTCGAGAGGGTCGCATGGTCCCAGCCGCCCGATGCCATCATGTCGCGGGTGCCGTCCAACCCCGGTCCGTGGAACCAGCCGGTGAGCTTCTGCAGGCCGTGGTAGATGAAGGTGCCGCCGACGACGAGGCGCAGCACGAACAGGCCGAGATCGAGGGTGCCGCGGCGGTTGTCGCCATTGCGGCGGCGCAGGGGGCGGCTCGGCTCACCACCGGATGGGTTCGCGGCGGGCGGAATGCTGGCGTAGGCGTAGGACGCGGCTTCGTTCGCCCTGGTCTGTTCGCCGACCGAGGGGATCTCCGGATCGAGGCCGAGTTCCTCCTCGGTGCGCGGCACGTCCTTGGTCAAATCAGGACTGAGCGATGGGATATCGGAGGGCAATCTGGGCAGTACGCCGGTGGGTGAATCGTAGGGACTGGTCACGCCACGACCGGTGGACGACACCGCCGACTGCTCATCCGTGGGCAATGCCGCGCCCGCGGTTCTGGGCGCGGATGTGTCTTTCGGCTCTTCGGTCACGGTCGATACCCTATGCGCCAGCGCGGCGGCGTGCGCGGTCTCCAGGCGACGGCGTGTCCGTTTATCGACCCGGAGCGGCACATCGGCAGCGGTTTCCGTAACGTCTGAACCATGAGTTTGGTTGTCGCGGGGCGCATCGCCCTGAGCTTGGCGCTCGGCACCGTTCTGCTGGTCGGCTGCGCTCGGTTCGACGATTCCGCCTCCAGCCCGTTCACACCCGAACCGACCTTCAACCCCGCCGAACCCAAATCGCCGCAGCAGAACCCCTCGCAGCGCCCCCGGCCGACCGGTCCGTGCATCGATCCGGATCCGAATGTGGTTACGACCTGCCTGGATTCCACCGCGGGCATCATCTCGCTCGGCGAGGACGCGCTGGTCGCCGAGCGGCGTACCGGACGCATCTACAAGACGGTCGCGGTTGATCCGAGCGATCCGCAGTCGCCGCCGATACTGGTGGGTCAGATGGATGTGGACGGCTCCGGTGACGGCGGCATCTCCGATATCGCCCTCTCGCCGACGTACCGCGAGGACGGACTCATCTACGCATACATCACCACCGGATCCGATAACCGGGTGGTGCGCATCGCGGAGAACGGCCCGCCGAAGCCCATTCTGACCGGAATTCCGAAGGGGTCCGTCGGCAATCACGGTGCGCTGGAATTCATCTCACCGACCGAGCTGTTGGTGCTGACCGGTGATGCGGGCAATCCCGGTTTGGCCAGTGCGCCGTCGTCGCTGGCGGGCAAGGTGTTGCGGATCAATTCGCCTGCGCCGGGAGCCAATGCGGAGGTCGTGGTGTCGGGCCTCGGCACGGCGGGCGATCTGTGCGACGACGGCAAGGACAGCGTTTGGATCACCGACCGCACCCCGACCGAGGATCGGCTGCAGCGCCTGGGCCGGGACGGGACCGTCACCACCGCCTGGACCTGGCCGGATCGGCCCGGCGCCGGTGGCTGTGCGGCCGGACCCGATGTGGTGGCGATCGCGATGTCGGGGGCGAAGGCGCTGGCAATCGCGAATCCGGATGCGAACACCCACGCGATCACCGCCGCACCGACGTTCACCGTGCAGGATAAATACGGCAGGCTCGGCGGTGCGGCGGCCGGTGCCGACGGCACCATCTGGGCGACCACCGTCAACAATGACGATAATCACGGCCCCTTCGACGATCGGGTGATCAAGATCCCGCCGCCGTCACAGGGCACCGGACCGGACTAAAAAACGCACTGGACCGGTCCCGAGGGATCGGTCCAGTGTCGTCGGTGGAAGCCGAAACTAGACGCAAGCCTCGAGCACGAGCTCACGCACGCGGGCGGCATCGGCCTGGCCGCGCGTCGCCTTCATGACATCACCGACGATCTTGCCCGCGGCCTGCACCTTGCCCGAACGGATCTTCTCGGCGATATCGGGATTGGCCGCCAGCGCCTTCTGCACCTCCGCCTGCAGCGCGGTCTCATCGCTGACCATGCCGAGGCCCTTGGTCTCGACGATCTTCGCCGGATCGCCCGCACCGGCCAGCACGAAGTCGACGACCTGCTTGGCGACCTTGTTGTTCACCGTCTTCGACTCGACGAGCTTGATCACCTCCGCCACCTGGGCGGGCGTGATCGGCAGCTCCTCCAGCGAAACCTCGCGCTCCTTGGCCTTTTCGGTGAGGTAGGCGACCCACCACGAACGGGCCTCATTGGCCGGAGCGCCCGCATCGACGGTCGCGATGATGAGATCCAATGCACCCGCGTTCACCAGGTCGCGCATGACCTCGTCGGACAGACCCCACTCGGACTGGATGCGAGCGCGGCGCAGCCACGGGTACTCCGGAATGGTGCCGCGCAGCTGCTCGACCAAATCCGCAGCGGGCGCGACGGGTTCCAGGTCCGGCTCGGGGAAGTAGCGGTAGTCCTCGGCGGTCTCCTTGCGGCGACCGGGCGAGGTGGTGCCGTCGCCCTCGTGAAAGTGCCTGGTCTCCTGCACGATCGAACCGCCTTCGGTGAGAATGGCGGCTTGGCGGCGCATTTCGAAGCGGACCGCGACCTCGACGCTCTTGAGCGAGTTGACGTTCTTGGTCTCGGTGCGGGTGCCGAACTCCGTTGCGCCGATGGGCATCAGCGAAACGTTGGCATCGCAGCGCAGCGAGCCCTGCTCCATTTTGACGTCGGAGACCTGCAGCGACTTCAGGACCTCACGCAGCGCGGTCACGTACGCACGCGCGACCTCCGGCGCCCGCTCCCCCGCGCCGGTAATCGGTTTGGTGACGATCTCGATGAGCGGCACGCCGGCCCGGTTGTAGTCCAGCAGCGAGTGGCTCGCGCCGTGGATGCGGCCGGTGGAGCCGCCGATGTGGGTGGACTTGCCGGTGTCCTCTTCCATATGCGCGCGCTCGATCTCGACCCGGAAGGTGTTGCCGTCGTCGAGTACCACGTCGAGGTGGCCGTTGGTTGCGATCGGCTCGTCGTACTGGCTGATCTGGTAGTTCTTCGGCTGGTCCGGGTAGAAGTAGTTCTTGCGCGCGAACCGGCCCCATGGGGTGATCGCGCAATTCAGGGCCAGCCCGATCCGGATCGCCGACGCCACGGCCTGCTCGTTCACCACCGGCAGCGAGCCCGGCAGTCCGAGGCACACCGGGCACACTTGGGTGTTCGGCTCCGCGCCGAATTCGGTCGGGCAACCGCAGAACATCTTGGTTGCCGTGTTCAGCTCGACGTGAACCTCCATACCGAGCACCGGCTCGAACCGGTCGATGACATCGGCATAGTCCATCAAGTCGACGGTGGGTGCACTCATAGCGATCAGTCTATTGACCCGACCGCCGCCCCCGCCAAGTGGTCAGCGGCCGCCCCGTAGGAGCTCGCGTCCACATCGCCTGGCGACTACTGAGGAGCGGTCCCCTAGCCAGCGCGAACCAGGCAGCAGGTGCGAGGTGCTCGCCAGATGCGTGGCAGCGCTCCCATTGTGGACGGCGTCGGCGGGCGCGGACGGAACTCACCGACAGCCTGGTGCAGACGAGCAGCGCCTCTCATCCCACCGCCGTGGCGGTGAGATTTCGCACTCGGGCCGGAAGCTAATGGGGTTGTGTGTGTTGGGTCAGCCAGGTGGTGGTGTAGGTGAGGACGTCGGGGGCGATGGTGGTTTCGATAGCGGTGTACTCGCTGGGGAGGCCGGAGTTGGCGGGTTGCATGAGGTGGTTGAGGTCGGGGAAGACGTGGACGGTGGCGTCCGGATCGGCCGCCAGCCGATCGCGCATCGGTTGTTCGTTCTGAACGGCCAGGACCTGCATGTCCTTGGTGCCGAAGAAGGCGAGGACCGGGATGCGCAGGGCGGACAGCGCGGGCGCCGGATCGTAGGTGATGAAGGACGCCATGTAGGTGGTGTGGTAGGCGTCGAGGACTTCCGCGGAGGCCCGCTGGTTCGGCGGGAGGGATTCGTTGTGCCGGTAGGCGAGGTCTTTGGCGGCGGCCAGGTCACCGGAGCGGACCAGGTTGGTCCAGTCGGTGATGTAGGCGACCTGATCATCGATTCGGGACCGCGGTGCGCCGGCCGCGCTGAGCAGTGCGCGGTTCTGTTCGATCAGCACCTCCCAGCCAGGTACCGAGGGACCGGCCATCAGGATCGCGAACGCGACACCGCTGTCGGGGCGCGATGCGACCATCGGCGCGAGGTAGCCACCCTCGCTGTGGCCGAACAGCCCGACGCGAGCCGGGTCGATATCCGGACGGGCACGCAGGAAGCGCACGCCGGCCGCCGCGTCATCGGCGAGATTGTTGTAGGTGGCGTCGTCGAGTTTGCCGCCGCTGCCGCCGACACCGCGGTCATCGGTGCGCAGTACGGCATAGCCCGCACGCGTGAAGGTATCGGCCAGCAGCAGGAAAGGCTTGTGGCCCATGAGTTCTTCGTTGCGGTCCTGCGGGCCGCTGCCGGAGATCAGCAGAATTGCCGGGAAGGGGCCGGTGCCCTCGGGCCGGGTCAGCGTGCCCGCGATGGTGATATCGCCGTTGCGGTAGCTGACGTCTTCGGCACGGTACGGGTATGGCGGTTTCGGCTCCTGCGGACGCGCGGGCGGCTCGATCTTGCCCGGCTCCAGCGTCAACGGCAGACTCCGGCCCGCCTGGCGGAACTCACCGACTATCCGGTTGGCGCCCTTGTCGAATTTGCCATCGAACACCGGATCACCCGGAGTATTCGGAATCGCGAACGCCACCCGATCCGGTTCGGCGGAAACATCTTTCAACTCGGCACCACTGACCCCCTGCATCGGAATGTCGATGGTGGCGTGACCGTTACCGGCGAAACTCACCCCCACCGCCAACGGCGACCCCGGCACCTCGATGGCCCCATGCCAATCCCCCGTCACCGACCGGGCCCCACCCTCATCCGATGACGAACACCCCACCACCGACGCAACGACCACAACCAAAACCGAGACGACCCATCGCCCAGCATGCATCCCCCAACCCTACCCACCCACCCGAACACACCGACCGCACCAGCAGTCCGCTCTCCCCTGCAGCCGGGCACCCTCGCAACCGCCCCTCTCGCAGCCAGGCAGCCCTTCTGATAGCCGGGCACCCCTTGCAGAGGGTGCCCGGCTATCAGAAGGGGTGTGCCCGGTTCCAGACCAGCCTCGCAACGGACCCGCAGCGCAGCAGTGGGCGCGGCACCATCGCCTAGGCGCCGCGGGCGTACCGGACTGCTGCGGCGATGGCGTCCATGTCGAGTTCTAGGGTGGGGTCGTCTTCTTGTGCCTCTTGGAGTTCCAGCATGGCGTCGGACACGGTGCCGCGGCGGGCGATGGCGAGAAGTTCGCGGCGGACGTAGGCGCCGATGGGGAGTTCGGCGGCACGGGCGCGCCGGCCGAACATGCCGAGGGCGTCGGCGGGCAGATCGTAGACCTGGATGAGGGTTACGGCGTCGGAGTCGAACTGCGGGGTCAGATCACGGCCTTGGGATTCCAGGAATTCCACGATCGTGTCCACGGAAGTTCGCCGGTGCGCCATCGCGATCAGTTCCTGACGGACCTGAGCTTCGATCGATATGCCCGCGACGCGAGCACGGCGGCGGAATACGGCGACGGCATCGGTGGGCAGGTCGGATACCTGGAGTTGAGCCACGACGACCAGAGTAGCTGTGCGGCAAGGAATTCGGCAGGTCTCGATTGTGCAACAAACCGCCGGAATCAGCCGAAAAATGCCTCGGCTTCGCGATAGCGGTCGATCGGCACCCGCTTGAGCTGCTTGGTGGCCTCGGACAACGGAACCAGATCGATGGAAGTGCCGTGCAGAGCAACCATTTGGCCGAATTGCCCGGCATGCACGGCCTCAGCGGCGTGCAGGCCGAAGCGGGTGGCCAGCACCCGGTCGTACGGTGTCGGGCTGCCGCCGCGCTGGACGTGGCCGAGCACAGTCGTGCGGACTTCCTTACCGAGTCGACGTTCGATTTCCGTACCCAACTGTTGGGCGACGCCGGTGAATCGTTCATGGCCGAATTCGTCTATCCCACCCGCACGCAACGAGAATCCGGAATCCGCGGCCGGGTGCGCGCCTTCGGCGACGACGCAGATGAAGTGTTTGTCACCGCGCTGGAAGCGGCGCTTGATCATCGTGCACACCTCGTCGACGTCGAAGGGCTCTTCCGGCACCAAGGTCAGATGCGCGCCCGCGGCCATTCCCGAATTCACCGCGATCCAACCAGCATGACGCCCCATCACCTCCACCAGCATCACCCGTTGATGCGATTCGGCCGTGGTATGCAGGCGGTCGATCGCCTCGGAAGCAATCGACAAGGCGGTGTCGTGGCCGAAAGTGACGTCGGTGCAATCGATGTCGTTGTCGATGGTCTTCGGGACCCCGACCACCGGCACGCCTTCGTCGGACAACCAGCTTGCGGCGGTGAGGGTGCCTTCACCGCCGATCGGGATCAACGCTTCGATGCCGTTGTCGTCGAGGGTGGCTCTGATCCGATTGAGTCCGGCACGCAGGACATCGGCATTGGTGCGGGCGGTACCGAGCATGGTTCCCCCCTTGGTGAGCAGGCGGTCCGTGCGATCGTCGTTGAGGATCGGAATCTTCCGGTCCTCCAAGAGTCCGCGCCAGCCATCGAGAAACCCGACGATCGCGTCGCCGTAGCGTCCGTTAGCGGTGCGAACGATAGCGCGGATGACCGCATTCAGTCCTGGACAGTCGCCGCCTCCGGTCAAGACTCCGATGCGCATGGCGCATATCTTGCCCCGCTTCATACGATCGTGCTGCGTCGACCCCATGAACCCTGGGTTACAGCTACGGCTCAGTACACATATACGATGGCGTTCTCCCCGCCGCTGCAGATGACGAATCGGTCGGCAGCGGTGCAATTCATCGTGTAATCGCGATCGTTGACGGGGCTGTGCGCCATCACTGATCGATCGGTGATCGTGCCGTCGCCAGCATCGGCGTACGCCTTGCGCACCTCCTCGGCGAATGCGCAACTGGTGACGTTGGTGCCTATCGCGGACGAGGTGAAACGCCCGAGCGCCGGATGCAGCTGGGCACACGGTTTCGCACCGGCGGGCAGGTGCACGGGCATCGTTGTAGTGGTCGGATGGCCGGAGTGGTCGCCGAATCCGTTACGCAGCTGCCATCCGACAATGCCCCCGATCGCCAGCACCGCGAGCACCACACCGATCCAGACGACGCGGGCCGTGGTCCTGCGACCTCCACCCGGTACGTCGGGATTCTCGGATGCCGCCGTTACCCGGTCAAGTGTCGCTCAGGTCGCCTAGGGATGCTTACGATCGACGCCGGACGCCAGACGAAGGGCAAACTCCTCGATCAGCGCCAGGCCGAGTCTTGCCGCGCCGGTGGAAATTTCGCCGAAGCTCATCTTGCTGCCGTCTTCACGGGCGACCGCAGCGGCAACCTCCGCGGATTCCAGCTGACAGGCGAACAGTTGTAGGTTCATGCGGTCACTGGATGCTATCTTCTCCGCGATCCGCACCGCTTCCTGCGCCGCGTCCGGAAAACCGAACTGCCGCATGGCGTACGACTTCACCAGGTTGGCCTCGATAATCCACGGCCGCTGCCCGACCTGTCGCACTACATCCACTGCGGATTCGAGCCTCGCCAGGTCTGCCGGATCGCGACGGCCGGCTGCCATCGAAAGCCGTACCGACAAAAGATCCGCCAGCGCATTGGCCAGGGGGCCGGGACCACGGTCGAAACCCGCCGCTACCGCCTGTGCTTTCGACGTGGTGTCGCCGATGGTCACGCACATCTCCGCTATCTCCGGCTCCAGATCGCGTAGATCGGCGCGAAACTCCGACAACCTTCGCACCGTGATCAACGCATCGCCCGCGCGATACAGCGCGATGTAAAACGTCAGGCGCTCAGCGTATTCTGAGCAATCGTCGGCCGTAGCCGGCGAGAGAATTTCGCTGCGCCGCAGGGCATCTATACATTCCGCATAGCGCCCGGAGTGCAACAGAGAATTCGAATACGATACATGGGCGGACAGCGACTCCAGCTTCGGAAGGCCTGGCAGACCAGCGGTCTCCACTGCTTCCTCCGCATGCAGGCAGGACTGATCGACACTTCCGATTACCAACTCGAGTTGCGATAGGTGACGCAGCATGTTCGCCAGCCCCTTGTGATCGCTTTCGTTACGAGCAATCTCGACCGCCCGCCGCAGCGGCAGTACTGCCTCGGCCGTATTTCCCATCATCCGAAGATCCAATGATTGGTCACCGAGGATCTGAGCACATTCCCGACGGGTCAGTTCCGGCTCGCCACCTTCGAGGATGTAGGTCAGCACCGAGTAATTCGATGCTGCGGCACCAAGTGTGTCGCGGAGGTAGTGGTTATCACGCGCCAGCCGGGTCAAATACAAGTCCCGGTAGGCCGAGACGTTGTCACCGGCGCGCGTGCCATGCCAGATGGCCGAGATTATCGGCGAACAATCGTCCAAGGTGCGCGGTAGTTCGACGGCCTTGGAGGTCAGCATGTTACGCAGTCGACGATGCCCCTCTTGGCAGGCGGCCGCGGCAACCATGCGGAAGTGCTGCTGGAAATGTTCACGAACCAGCGGATGCGCATCGATGGTCTCATCGATCGAATCTGTGTGGATCAAACCGGCATTGCGCAATGTCGCCAGGCTGTAGGCGAACTCGGCGCGCGACATCTTCGCGACCAAATCGTTCAGCATCGGCACTACCGGAACTCCCCGCAATGCGGCGAACTCCTCGTAGGTGGCTTCCCGATTGAACAGGCTGATCAAATGCAGCACTTGCAGTTCCGGACGATCGGAGAACCAGGAAACATACTGATCCATGATCGCCGAGGTGTTGCCACCATCGCTGGCGACGACATCCGCCAGTCCGGACTCTCGCCACAGTCGGGCGTTCCCGTCGAATACGGTTCGCAGGTAGCCCCCTAGCAGACGCAACGACAGCGGGTGATCGCGAACCTCCTGCGCGAGGCTGTTCAACTCCGCCGAACCCCCGACAACTCCGCGTTCGCGCAGGATCTCGATACTCTCCGAACGCGAAAGCTCAGGAATCGGCAGCACTCGACAGGTCTTGCCGATATATGAATCTATGTCGATAACGGGCAGTCGACTCGTGACGACCAGCATGCCCGCGTTCAGTGCCGCGAGTTCGCGTACGAACATCTGCATCACACGTTCTCGGAAGGTCCCCTCCAGCGGACCCGGCGGATTCTGCAGTCGCTCCAAACCATCCAGGATCAACAGCGCCCGGCTACGCTGTAGCCTCGTGGTCACCTCTCGGCAGCGCTCCCAGGTGGTCGAGAATTCCGCCCCGGTCACGCCCAAGAAGCGGATCAAGGTGTCGAAGAACTGGTCCGAGGTCGCCCACTGTTCGCCGTCGGACTGGCCGTCGAAACTCCAGGCGAAGACGTAATCCGCATCGTGGTACCGATATCTTGCCATCTCGGCGAGCCAATTCGCGATCAGCGTCGTTTTCCCCATGCCGCCCCACCCCGTGACGGCGACGATATTGTCCTGACCGGATAGCCAGGATCGAGTGAGAGATTCGGTCTCGATGCCCCTTCCCACCATATTCGCCGAGGACGCCGATAGTCGCCACACGTCCACCCGCGGTCCCGTCGAATCAGGCGTTTGGACCTTCCGCCCATGTGCCCCGGGAAATGCGGGCGGCGGCTTCTGCAGCGGCGCCAACGCACGCAGGATCTCTTCGCGGGCGAGTTCCTCGGACATCTCGGATATCTCGAGTCGGACAATCGACGACCAGAGACCGGTGGGCCGTACATCGTCGACGGAGATCGGGATCAACTTTCGCTTTCGACCGGTGGGGTCCTGAGCAAATGCTGCCGCCCATTCTGCCGCGCCGAACCGCGAGGCCAGAAAATTCTGTGACAGTATGACGATCGTGTGGTCGCATTCGGCCGCGGCCTCTTGCATGCGTAGCACGAAATTGTCCCCGGGCAAGAAGTCCGCGGCCTGGACCGTTACTCGATGACCCGCGGTGCGTAGAACATCTGCAACCCATTCGGCCCACACGGAATCCGCTGCGGTATAGCTGATAAAACAACTCACCATTCGGTCGCCGCCCTTTTCAACGAGCGCACGACCGCAGGATGTGCTGCACGGGTGGCGTTGCACCGAGATCGAAGGACGATGCCGGATGATTTTTCGTTACGCCGAGAACAATTCAATGCACACCCGCTATCAATACCGACTATACACTAGTCGCTCTGACCAACCATTGACGGTCGTGTTGAAACGATACCTGCACTCGATGTTCGGTAGCTTTCCGACCGAAATGCGCCAGCTGGGCCACCACAGAATGCGCCTTGGCCCGATTCTGCAATTCCGCTTCGGCCCGATCCCAGTTGCGAACCGATATATCGCGTTCGACAGCGGAGGCCAGCCATTGTGTATAGTCGGCCGGTTCGAGCGCGATGGCGACATCAGCGATATCGAGAATCGGCGGTGCCGTACTGATCGAACCGTCGACGATAAGCAGACCGTCACCCTGCAGCGCCGGAACTTGCTGTACACCATCGAAACAACCGAGACTCCAGGAGTACATATCGACCACGGTATCGGAGGCACCATCGGATACCGAAGTAATGGTGGCCATCAGTTTATCGATCTCATGCGCTTCGGCGGATGAACCGTCCAACTGTTTGATCAGCCGGTCATGCCGTGTCATTATCGCCGATTCGGTTGCCAGGGCGTATGCCGGCCCGCGCCAAGCCGAAACAACTCGATGGGAAAGCAAAGTCTTTCCCATAAATGGGTATCCACCGATACACAACACGAGTGGACGTCCCCCGGACTTTCTCGGTACCGATTCCAGGCCGCGAACCAAGCATTCGACCAGCCCCCCGCTTCCTTCGAATTCGATCGAAGGAACATTCAAATTGTCAAACATACTCGACCGTTCCTGGTCTCTATATGGCATTCGCCGAAATCATCGATGCGGAAGTCGGCGAGCTCGGAACTGCCGGTCCCCACCTGGATACAGGCCAGCCCTGCGGCCTTCGCAGCACGCATGCCAGCATCGGAGTCCTCGAACGCGATCACGTCGGCACTGGCGATTCCCAGTCGAGCGATGGCCATTCGATACGGATCAGCATGTGGTTTCGACGTGGCGACATCCGACCGGCAGATAACCACATCCGGCAGCCTATTGTCCCAGAATTGATTCAATAGAGCTTCCACCGACTCCCGACTGCTACTGGATACCAGAGCAATTCGAATGCCAGCCGATTGCGCGGCGGAAACAAGACTCGTCACGCCGTGCAGCAGCGCGACACCATCGGCAAGATACTCCGGGTATACCTCCCGTTTTTTCGCTTCCACCAGCGGCCACTCGTCCTCGGTGCAGTATTGCGAAAGAAATTCCCGCGGACTCATTGCACCCAGGATGCAGCGCTCGATGTAGTCTTCGACATCGAATTCTCGCCCGTTCACGGACCATAGCGCGCTCAACCACGCCTTGGCGTGTATCGGATCAGTATCGGCTAGCGTTCCGTCGACGTCGAATGCCAGTGCTGCTATCGACCTACAGAACTTCGCGGGACCGAACACCAACCCCCTCCGATCACGTCGGCTGCCTGACTCCGGATCGGTACGATGATAGTCGAAGCCATACCCGCCGCGCAATATGGAGGATAGGCGTCCACTTATTGTTGTTGTGTCATAAAACATTCGCCCGCCAGTCCACGGACCGCATCCGAAGCAGTCGCATGGCATCGAGAACCACCCGAGGAAAGATCTTGTATCGCAATGGTATCCACCTCCTTCCGGAAACATCCGAACGGCAGTTGTCATCGATATACGGAGAAACCGACCGGCTCGATGTGACACCACTCTCCGGCAACCGTTGGCTGACGGATGGGATATGGCGAATCGCGTCGGCCGAACGTTCCGTCGTCCTGAAACACGTGACAGCAGATCCTGGCGGCGACACCTCACCGTGGGGGATGCACTGGACTTATCGCAGCGATATCGAGACACATTGGAATTACTGGCGTCGAGAATTCCTTGCATATCGGAGCGAAATTCCGGCATTATTCGGATCGGCCGGACTGCGGTCGCCCGATCTGATCGCCTACGAAGACGGCGGCAACTACGTGGATCTGTGGCTCGAAGAATGCACCGCACCGGCGGTCACCACATGGTCTCCGCAGCAGTATATCGATGCAGCCCGACTGCTCGGCACGACGCAAGGCCGACTGACCGCGCAAGGCCTCGTCCCAGAACATTCGTGGTTCTGCCGGAACTACATCGGCGATTATCAGTCCGAGAAGCCTTTCGATTTCTCGATCGTATTCGACGACTCGGCCTGGCAAGTGCCGCTGATCGAAGACAATTTCTCGATCGCCCTTCGGCAGCGGCTGCGAAATTTCGTCGACACCCGGTCGGAGCTGCACGAAATTCTGGCATCGGTTCCGGTGACACTGTGCCACAACGACTTCTGGACCCGAAATCTCTTCGGTGATACAGCGGCGATCTCGGTCATCGATTGGTCTTTTGTGGGTGCTGGACCGTTGGGGTCCGATATCGCCAACCTCGTGCTCAGCGCCGGGTTCGACGGTTTCATCGAGCCGCATGACCTGCCAGGGTTCGCCTCGTCCGTATTCGACGGCTATTCGGCCGGACTCGTATCCGGCGGTTGGAATGGCGATACGCCAGCTGCCCGTCTCGGCATGTGGTGCTCGGCCGTGAAGTATGTATGGGTCGTCCCGGGCATACTACGCAGCGCCGCGGACCCGACCCATCCGATCTATGTCGGTTACGGGGGTGCGAGCTTCGATGCACACGTCAGCAGGGTGGCCACCACATTGGGGCATGCGGTCGACTGGATCGAGAACGCACTCACGTCGTAATCACAACCGGGACCGATCCGTCGTGCCGATGTTTTCGGCTGGGGCCGCTACCCGATACCTGCGAGCGCACTCGGCCCCACCACAGCCGATCAGGAACAGCTGCCGCCGGACAGTTCGTCCAGGTGCTCGGAGATCACCGTGGCGAGCCGGTCCAGGATGCTCGTTCCCTCGGAGAGGCTGCCCGAATCGGGTTGGGTGGCAATGGCGACCGCGATCTGACCGCCCGGTCCCTGGATCAGACCGAATTGGCGGATCAGATAGTTGCCGGAGGTGTCGGGCCCCCAGCCGCCCTTGAATTCCGCGTCCTTGAGTTCGCCGAGGCCCCAGCGCTGACTCGACGTGATCTGTTCCATCAGATCGATCACGTCCGAGCTCTGTGCTACGCATGGCAGCCGGGAGGCGAACCGAACCTGTTCGGTGAGCGCCCAATCCGCCTGCCCGAATGCCGAGACATCGGAACGCGTCCTGGTGGCGGGCACGGTGGTCTTGGTATCGCCGCCCTCACGCAGCACGGTCTCGACCGCCTTGGCCGCCTCTTGGCCGGTGCCGAGCGACTGCCAGAGCGTATCGGCCGCCGTGTTATCGGACTGGGTGATCGCCGCCGTCGCCGCGTAGCTCGAGCTGGTCGAACTCTTACGCAGCGAGGCGATGACCAGCGGCACCTTCATCGTCGACCAGGCGGGTCCGGTCGTCCAATCGCCGAAGGTCACCATCTTCTCGCCGCCGACCGGCATGATCGCCATGCCCAACTTGCCGTGCACGCTCAACTGCAGTTCCTGGAAACCGGCGGCCAGCGTGCCCGGCACCGTGACGGACAGGTGCTGCTGGTCGGTGTGCGCGGCGGCCGCGGTGATGCTGGGCTCCGCGGAGTGTTTGTCGGCGTCCGTACCACATCCGGCCACGACGAGGAGTCCGGCCAGCGCGGTACCGCCGACCGCTTTGCGCAGGCGCCGGGATAGCTCAAAATACATACTTCGACACATTCTCGTTTCGAACTCCCCCGCGTTGCGATGTCAACACGGCATCCCGACACCGTACTTGGCATCGACACCGACCGCCCACCGCAACCGCGCCGACGCACCGAACCCCGAACAGCGACAATGGCTTACGGCGAGGTCAATCGGCATGTACACCGTAATGCGCCCGCTCGGTGCCACCGGTCGTCCATGACCGCGCGCTGCCGCCCTCATCCGCGAACTCCTTGTGTTCATCGCCTCGCAACGTACTCGACAAATCCGACATAGCCCACTTTTCGTGGTACCAGTGGTACAGCGCGTCCCGAAGGAGCGGGCGTGTCGCCCTGGCGCGCAGACTCGAGGGCGGCGCAGGATAGTTCGATGGAGCTGACTTCGGTACCCATCGACAAACCGGACGATCTCAACGTCATCCTCGGACAGGCCCACTTCATCAAGACGGTCGAGGACCTGCACGAGGCACTGGTCGGGATCAGTCCGCATCTGCGTTTCGGGTTGGCATTCTGTGAGGCATCCGGGCCGCGGCTGATCCGGACCTCTGGCAATGACGACGATCTGACCGAGCGCGCCACCAGGAATGCCATAGCGGTCGGCGCGGGACATTCGTTCATCGTTTTCCTGCGTGAGGGCTATCCGGTCAATGTGCTGAATGCGGTGCGGCAGATCCCCGAAGTCTGTGGAATCTTCTGTGCCACAGCCAATCCGGTCGAGGTATTGATTGCCGAGACCGAATTGGGCCGCGGAATTGTCGGAGTTGTCGACGGCGGCGCACCGCTCGGCGTCGAAGGCCCCGACGACAGAGCAGCCCGCAAACAACTATTGCGCCAGATCGGTTACAAGCTGTAGCGGGCGAATTCCAGATTGCCGACGGTCAACGATCGGTGACGGGATCGTCCAGCAGGACACAGCGAGTGCGGGTGTAGATCGTCGGCATGCATTCGTTGCAGTGGATACATGCCGATCGCGTGCCTTGATCGGCTTGGATTCGGAGCAGGAGGTCTGGTTCGCGCAGTAGGGCGCGGCCCATGGCGACGAATTCGAAACCCTCGGCCATTGCCGTGCGCATGGTGTCGAGATCGGTTATGCCGCCCAACAGGATGAGTGGCATCGATAGTTCGCTGCGGAACTGGCGGGCGCGTTCGAGCAGGTAGGCGTCGCGGTATGGATACTCGCGCAGGAACGCACGACCCATCAGGCGGAAGCCCCAGCGTGCCGGTGCGGGAAGGACTTTCGCGAATTCCTTGCGTGGTGCGGTGCCGTGGAACAGGAGCATCGGGTTGAGCAGAGAGCTGCCCGCGGTGAGTTCCAGGGCGTCGAGTGCACCGTCGGCTTCCAGCCGGGCGGCGACCTGCAATGACTCCGGAATCGAAAGGCCGCCGCGCACACCGTCTTCCATATTCAGCTTCGCGGTGACGGCCAAGCGGTCGCCGACCGCATCGCGCACGGCCATCGCGACCTCGCGGGCGAGCCGGGCGCGATTGGCCGGGGAGCCACCGTATCGATCCTTGCGCCGGTTCAACAACGGGCTCAGGAACGAACTCACCAAATAGTTGTGGCCGAAGTGGATTTCGACCGCATCGAAGCCAGCCTGCTCGGCCAGTCGTGCGGCGTTCGCGTAATCGGCTATGACCGTGGCGATTTCGGATGCGTTCGGAACGTGCATGGGCCGCATACCGAGCGGGCTGAACATTCGGCTCGGTGCCAGTGCGGGTGCGCGATTGGATGCGGCATTGGCCACCGGGCCCGCATGGCCGATCTGAGCGCTGGCGGCGGCACCTTCGGCGTGTACGGCGTCGGTGAGTTCGCGCAGTCCCGCAACGGCTTCCGGACGCATCCAGATCTGGTGCCGGTCGGTGCGGCCCCCGGGGGATATCGCGCAGTAGGCGACGGTGGTCATGCCGACACCACCCGCGGCGATTTCGCGATGGAAGTCGATCAGATCGTCGGTGACCAGTGCGTCCGGTGTTCGTCCCTCGAAGGTCGCGGCCTTGATCACCCTGTTGCGCAAGGTGATCGGGCCGAGTGTCGCCGGTGCGAATACTTCGTTCATCATTTCTCTCCTGCCGCGGTCAGTCCGGCGACCACGAAATCGCGCAGCGTGCGGACCGCATCGTCGGACAGTTCGCGCTCCCCCGTGCCGATGCCGCCGAACTGGACGATGATCAGGTCGAACGCCAATCCCCAGCGCCGCCGACTCTCGTATTCGCTCAGCTCCGGCAGCAAGCCGACCCAGGCGTCCATGCGGAACCAGTGCCGCTGCCACATCGTCGGGTGCCGACCGAGTACGAATTGGGCCAATAGCCGCAGGTGCAGCCGCCCGACGGGATCGGCCGCCAAACCGATGAACGGCTCGATCACCGCGTCCACCAGCACCGATACCGAACCGTGCGCGGCCGTCACCGCGGTCAACCGTTCCGCCCACAAGGACCCGAGCCGGTCCTCCAGCAATGCCGCGACCAGCGCTTCCTTCGAGCCGAAGTGATAGTGCACCGCAGCGGGGTTGGCCCCGGCCGCCGCGCAGATCGCCCGCACCGAGACGTCGTCGTACCGCTCGGTCAGCAATAGTCGCTCGGCCGCCAGCAATAGCCGTTCGCGCGTGCCCGCCGCGGCCGCCTGTTCCACCATGACCGAAGTCAACCACGTTTCCATCATCGATTCAATCATTGTTTGAATCGATGATTGCCAACCGCGGCGGGCCTAGCATGGAGCTACCTCCAGAGCTCAACGCGAGGAGCAGTATGCGGCGACAATGACCAGTTCAGGACGGGAGCATGATAAGCAAGCACGTCACCTACCGCAGAATCTATGAAACGCCGATTCCGTCGGACGGCACCCGCGTGCTGGTCGATCGGGTCTGGCCGCGCGGGGTGCGCAAGCAGGATGCGCACCTGGACGAATGGATGCGCGACATCGCACCGTCGACCGAACTACGCAAGTGGTACGGACACCAGCCGGAACGCTTCACCGAATTCCGTCGCCGATATCTGGCCGAACTGCGCGATCCCCAGCACCGCGACGCCGTCGAGCAGTTGCGGGCGATTGCCCGCGAACATCCGGTGACCTTGCTGACCGCCACCAGCGACATCGACCACAGCCAGGCCGCAGTGCTCGCGAACTGGATTGCGGCAGAGTCGAATTCGCCGGAACGCTAGCCGATGTCACGGGCAGTTCCGCGGTGCGCGGGCATGGCGCCGGGATCCTCCGGCCACGCGTGCTTCGGGTAGCGACCACGCAGGTCGCTGCGGACCTGCGGCCACCCGGTGCGCCAGAACGACGCCAGATCCGCGGTGATCGCGACGGGGCGTTGAGCGGGCGAGAGCAGATGCAGCACGATCGGGACTCGCCCATCGGCCAGCGACGGTGTCTGTGTCCAACCGAAGACCTCCTGTACCTTGACCGCGAGCACCGGCGGGTCGCTCGAATAGTCGAGACGGATGCGACTGCCGGAGGGCACCGGCAGGCGCTCCGGCGCGAGTTCGTCCATGCGCGCGGCATCGGGCCACGGCAGCAGGCGACGCAATGCCTGTCCCGCATCGATGCGTTCGAGGTCGGCGCGCCGGCGCGCCGTCGCGAGTTCGGGGCCGAGCCAGGTGTCGGCATCGGCCAGCAGTGATTCGTCATCGACCGGCGGCCAAGGAGCGCCGAGCGTGCGGTGCAGGAAGTCGAGGCGCTGACGCAGGGCAACCGCATCGGAATCCCAGTGCAGCAGAGCGAGTCCGGTCGCATTCAGCCCGCATCGCACTGCCGAGCTGAGCAATTGGCGATCCGGATCACGAATCTGCCGCTCCGACAACATGATCGCGCCCAGTCTTTCGACCCGACGGGCGACCACATCACCGTCGACCCAATCCACCTCGTCCGTGATCTCCAGCAGATTCGACGCCGCACGGCGGGCGAGCTTTTCGTCGGCGATCGCGGCCAACCGAATCCGGCCCTCGGAACGCCCCGGATCGCGTGTCGCCACCGCGACCGCCAGCCACTCCGCATCACCCAGCCCAGAACCCGGCGGCAGCGTCACCGCGGTGCCGCCGGCCATCAGGTAGCTCGTCGAGCCCGGACTGCGCCGCCGCGCCAACCGTTCCGGATGGGCCAGTGCGACAACGAGGGCCGGATCGTCGTCGCCTTCGGTCGCGTCGACCGATCGCGACAGACGCTCGACCTCCCGCCGCCAGCGCCCCGGTCGCTCACGCCGCAATACGCGCAGACCGGCGACCAGATCGGTGCCGGGCATGACGGTGTCATCGTCGAGGACCGCGACCACTTCCGCGGCCGCCCTCGTGCCGACCACAGCGGCACCGTCGAGCAGCGCTCGCGCCAATCGGGGATGCAGTCCGACTCGTGCCATATGTCGCCCGCGCTCGGTCACCTCCCCAGTTCCGGCCACGGCTCCCAACGCGCGCAATACATCTCGACCGGCGGCCAATCCACCCCGCGGCGGTGCATCCCACCACGCGAGACCATGGCCATCGGGGGTACCCCAACACGCGAGCTCCAACGCCAGACGCGTCAGATCCGCCGTGCGAATCTCCGGCTCCGGATAGGCGGGCAGCGTACCGTTCTCGTACTCCGGCCAGCAGCGCCATACCTTCCCCGCGGCCTCACGTCCGGCGCGCCCAGCCCGTTGCTCGGCCACAGCAGCCGAAACCCGAACTGTCGCAAGACCGGACAACCCACGTCCACGGTCGATGCGCGGCACCCGAGCCAGTCCCGAATCCACCACGGCCCGCACCCCTGGAACCGTCAAACTGGATTCGGCCACCGCGGTGGACAACACCACGCGCCGCCGCGCACCGGGCCGCAACGCGATGTCCTGTCCGGCAGCGGAAAGCCTGCCGTGCAACGGAACCACATCCACGTCCACATCGGCCAGCAGATCGGTGGTCCGACGGATTTCAGCCGCTCCAGGCAGGAAAACGAGCACATCGCCGTCGACTACGGCGAGCGCCGCCCGCGTGGCGCGCGCCACCTGCGCTTCGGCCCGTTCCCTCGGCAACGGCGGAACGTATGTCGTCTCCACTGGAAAGCTCCGGCCCCGCACCTGCACCACCGGCGCCGCCCGGTCACCGCCCAGGAGCGCCGAAAGACGTTCGGCCGCAACAGTTGCCGATGTCGCGAGGACCCGCAGATCCGGCCGCAAACCGGCCCGCGCGTCCAGCAGCAATGCCAACAGCAAGTCCGCGTCGAGATGCCGCTCGTGACATTCGTCGAGGACAACGACATCCGCGCCCGCCAACTCGGGATCACCCTGCAACCGCCGTACCAGCAACCCGGAGGTGACGACCTCGATCCGGGTCCGGGCACCCACCCGCCGATCTCCCCGGACCGAATACCCGACCGTCTCCCCCACCGACTCACCCAACAACGCGGCCATCCGGCCCGCCGCCGCTCGCGCCGCCAACCGCCGAGGCTCGGCCACCACGACCCGTCCGACGGCCTCCAATGCCAACGGCACCAATGTCGTCTTCCCGGTTCCCGGGGGCGCGACCAACACAGCGGTGCCACGCTCGGTCAATGTCGCGACAATGCGATCGAGCGCGCCCCGCACGGGCAGATCAGGAAGCTCAGGCAGTTTCATTGCCAAACAGTCTGCAGGCCCGCTGTCAGGAGACGTACTTCGATACCGTATCGGTGCGAACTTCCCACCCGGGACCTCGCCCCTGCCGATGAGGCACCCGAAACCTGACCTGGTAATGCTCGGCAAGCGGGCAGCACCGCCTGGCATTTCCGTACTGCCACAGTGTCGCGATACGGAACTCACGCCTGGCGAATCGGGCAGTCGACCGAAGAACAGGTGCAGGACGACCCGTCCGGAACCGGGAGTCAGTGCGAGCACTTGTGCCGACGAGCACTCGCTCGACCCGGTACCCGCCCGCAGCGGGTAGTGCGGTGACTACGGTGCCGCACCCGACGCCTGCAACCGCGGGGAAGGGTCCGGTCGCCTACCGCGTAGCACGCCTCCGGGTGTATCGACGAATATCAGAAGCGAGCCTCCTCGCAGACGCTTCTACAGCCATAGTTGGACGTCGACCTCGGCATTTCCAGAGCCAAGGCTCGACACCAGCACGGCCGCAGTGCGCACACTCACCGCCCTGACGGCCTGTTTTGCCCAGATTTCCCTGAAACATATTGTGCTGCAGCAATACCCATGCTCGCAACAGGTTCGCTACCATGGACATGTGCGGATCGGAGTCGGGCTCTCCACCGCGCCGGAAGCGTGGCAGGCGGGCATGGAAGCCGCAGCGGACGCTCGCGATCAGATCGCGGACGAGACGCTGTCGCTTGCTGTGCTGCTGGCATCACGAGCACATACCGACGATGCCGCGGCCGTACTAGCCGGCGTCCACCAGACGGTTCAGGTGCCCGCACTCGTCGGATGTGTGGCGCAGGCAATCGTGGCCGGCCGCCGTGAGATCGAGGACGAGCCCGCGGTGGTGGTATGGCTGGCATCCGGATTGCCCGCCGCCCCCGAGACCTTCCGACTTGATTTCGTTCGCACGGCGACCGGCGGGCTACTCGCGGGCTACCGTTTCGACAAGGCCGCACACGACTTCCATCTGCTGCTGCCGGACCCGTTCTCGTTCCCCGCCGACATTCTGCTCCAGCACCTGAATACCGATCGGCCCGGCACCACCGTGATGGGCGGGCTGGTGAGCGGCGCGTATGGGCCGGGCGGCTGCAGGCTGTTCCACGACCGCGAGGTGGTGACCTCCGGCGCAGTCGGCGTGCGACTTCCCGGCCTGCACGGTGTCCCCATCGTGTCGCAGGGCTGCCGACCGATCGGCTATCCATATATCGTCACCGCCGCGCGTGGCGCGCTGATCACCGAATTGGGCGGCCGAGCGCCGATCGAGCGGTTGCGCGAGATCGTCGAGGTGCTCTCACCCGAACAGCAGGAGCTGGTGACGCACGGACTGCAGATCGGCATCGTGGTCGACGAGCATCTGGCAGAACCCGGGCAGGGCGATTTCCTGATCCGCGGCCTCCTCGGTGCCGACCCGTCGAGCGGTGCGATCGAGATCGGCGAGGTCGTCGAGGTCGGCACGACCGTGCAGTTCCAGGTCCGCGACGCGGTCGGGGCCGACGAGGATCTGCGTGCGGCCCTCGTCCAAGTGGGTTCGGACCTGCCGGGACGCCCGGCGGGTGCGTTGCTGTTCACGTGCAACGGACGGGGTCGGCGGATGTTCGGGGTCGCCGACCACGACGCCGCGACGATCGAGGACCTGCTCGACGGCATACCGCTCGCGGGCATCTTCGCCGCGGGCGAGATCGGTCCCATCGCCGGCCGCAATGCATTGCACGGATTCACGGCATCGATGGCGGTATTCGTCGAATGAGCGTCGACCTGCGGGTCTACGCCGAGCTGAACGACTTCCTACGGCCCGATGAGCGGTACACGGTGCTGCGGCGACCGTTCCGTCCGCACCAGACCGTAAAGGACGTCATCGAGGCGGCCGGCATCCCGCATACCGAAGTCGACCTGGTGCTGGTCAACGGGCAACCGGTGACCTTCGGCCAACGCCCGCGCCACGACGATCGGATCACCGCCTATCCCGTATTCGAGACCCTGGACATCGGCCGGGTTACCAGGGTGCGCCCGTACCCGCTGCGCGAGCCGCGCTTCGTCGTCGACGTCAATCTCGGCGGCCTCGCCAAACTGATGCGGCTGATGGGCCTCGACGTGCACTGCCGATGGGACGCCGACGATGCCGCACTCGCCGAACTGTCGGCGGCCGAGCACCGGATCCTGCTCACCCGCGACCGTGGACTGCTCAAGCGGCGCAACGTAACTCACGGCGTATACATCCGGTCGGACCAGCCGGTCGAGCAGATCGTCGAGCTGATCCGACGGCTCGATCTCATGGCGTGCTTGGCGCCGTTCACCCGCTGTCTGCCCTGCGGTGGCGCCGTGGTCGCGGTCGCCAAAGCCGATGTCGAAGATCGACTACAACCACTCACCCGCCGTCATTACGACATATTTCGGCAGTGCCGCGACTGCGGCCGGATCTACTGGCAGGGCTCGCACCAGGTCCGGCTCAACGCCACGGTGGCGGCGATACGCGCTGAACTGAATCAATCCTGACACCACGAGCGATGTAGCCGGCTCACCGTTTACCGAGCTGATTCGGCACAAACGACCAATCGCCACCACCTTTGAGTTCCAGCCGGGCGGTGTGATGCTGATCGACCGTTGTGCGGTGGGCCGTGCTGATCAGGATGAGGTCGGGGAGCTCGGCGCGGATGAGGGTATAGAGGGCGAATTCCAGACCTTCATCGACGGCAGAGGTGGCCTCGTCGAGAAATGCCGCCTCGGGGCGGATCAGAATTATCCGAGCAAATGCCAATCGCTGCTGTTCACCGGGCGACAGAATATTCGCCCAATCGGCCTGCTCGTCCAACCTAGTTTCCAGATGGCCGAGCTGCACCTTGATGAGGACCGCGCGCACCGCCGCATCGGAGGCGCTGTCGGGTGCCGCGGGATAGGTGACGGCCGCGCGCAGATCGCCCAGCGGCAGGTACGGCAATTGCGAGATGAACAGGGTGGCGCCGGCCTCGGGCCGACCGACGACACCCCGGGTGTAGGGCCACATCTCGGCGATGGCACGCAGCAACGTCGTCTTGCCGCTCCCGGAAAGCCCCTTGACGACCACCGCATCGCCGCTGCGCAGCCGCAGATTCAACGCCGCGATCAGGACCGCGCCGTCGGGCTTCGATACGTCGACCGCGGTCAACTCCACCGATCCGTCCAACGCGCGCACGCCGATGGTGGGCAGTTCGCGCGATTGCGCGCTCGCATCGACAAGTCCGTACAGGCGCATCAGGGTCGCGCGAAAGGCCGCGAATTGGCTGTAGCTATTGCGGAAGAAGGACAGCGACTCCTGGATCTGCCCGAATGCGGTGCCGGTCTGCGTGACATCGCCGAGGGTGAGCGTCCCGGCGAAGAAGTGCGGCGCCTGGATGAGCCAGGGAAATACCCTGGCCGTCTCGGTCGCCGCCTGATTCCAGCCGATGAACCGGGTAGTGAACAGAACCAGGCGATAGTAGACGCGCAGCACTTCCGTGAATAGCGTACGCAATCCGGCATTTTCCGTGCCCCCGCCGCGGTAGAAGGCGATGCGCTCGGCATTCTCACGCAATCGGACCAGTGCATAGCGGAAGTCCGCCATCACCGCCTGATATCGGAAACCGAGCCGGATCAGTGGGCGGCCGAGCCGGAAGGCGATGGTCGTGGCCGCCAGTACGTAGGCGAATACCAGGAACACCATTGCCCGTGGAATTTCGAAGCCGACAAGCGTCAGCGGCTCCGAAAGGTCCCACAGGATTCTGGTGAAGGACACCACCGACACCACGGCGGTGACCGCCCCGAGCGACAGCAAGCGTGCACTCGCGATCATGTCGCCGACATCCTGCTGGATGCGCTGATCCGGGTTGTCGATGGGTTCGTCGATGAATCGGGCCCGATAGTAGGCCCGATCGCCGATCCACGTTCCGGTGAGACTGTCGGTAAGCCAACGGCGCCAGACGATTTCGAAGATCTGACCGAGATAGAAATCCAACTGGGTGCGCAATACTTCGACCGAGGCGAGTAAGGCGAAGATGGCCATCGAATGCCAGAACGCGTTCTGGGCGGTGCCGAGCGCGCTGTCGTCACCGCTCCCGATCGCCGCGGCGGCACTCTGCAGTGCCGAGTACATGTCATTGCCCTGATACGACAGCAGCACCTGCACTCGGACCGATGCCACGGCACTCAATAACAGCACCCCGACCAACGGAATGGCGCGCACCGCCGTCCTACCGGTGAAAAACTCGCCGGTGACCGTCCAGAAATTCTGCCCCCATGTGGTGACCCGCAGCAACAACACCGCGACAAGCAGAAAGGCAATGACGGTGATCGGGAAGGCCATGAGCAGCCACCGTGCCGACCCGGCCAGTTCGTCGCTCCAGTCTCGTGACGCAGGCACCGCAGCCTCCGATCGTTTCCGGCAGCATCGAAATCGCAGTCGAGAATTCGCCCGGCGCCGGGCGCGAGCCAACGCTACTTGCTACCCACGCGAACTCCGTGGAACCGGATCGACTCGCGGTACACAGCGGGTGCGGGTATGGATCGGCGGGTCGGGGCTCGGAATTTTGCCGGACGGCTCTATAACGCAATGGCTGGGCAGGCCGACGCTCGACCAGCGTGCTCAGTTCGATCTGCACCGCGCCCGCGACGCTGCCTGGGCCACCACGCAAATGCTCTGGATGCACCGCGACAATAAGCTGCTCCTCGAAATGACACGGCGAACATGCCACGCGCCGGACTATCACATCGGGCTCGCCGACCCCGCCGACGACGGCGAAACCCTTGTCTGCCGGGGGTGCGGCGCGAATGACCATGACCGGCAACCGATTCCGCGTCGTACCCAATGGCGCATGCGCAGCATTGCCGGTGTTCATCGCCTTCAGCTTCGCCGACGATCCGATCGCGAGCACGATTCCTCTTCGGCCTCGCGGTGCTGCGCGCGCAGACGGGGTCTGCACCGATGCGGTACGACACGCAGTGTTCGGTGACGCAGCCACACAATCGCCGGTCCGCGATGACCAACGAACCCGACCCGCTCGTACCCGGCTCCGCATTCCCGGCGAATCGAACAGGGGCCAGCGTGACGTCGCGTTTCGAACAACTCGCACCACCGGCGACGCGCGTGTCCACCTAGATAACGATCCGCCGAAGCGTCTACATCGGGCTATACATTCCGTGGATACGGCAATATGCTGCCAATCGTGTCGAATCTGCGGATCAGCGAGGTTGCCGCCTTGATGGGGGTCAGCGATGACACCGTGCGGCGGTATATCGATCAGGGGCGACTGAAAGCGATCCAGCTGGACAGCGGTCGCAAGGGCGTGAGCGGCCGCGAGCTGGCGGAATTTCTGCAGGCCAACGCGGAGGCTCCGGAACCCGGCGCCACGGTGGCTGCTTCCGCGCGGAATCGGATGCGCGGGATCGTGACACGAATCGTGAAGGACACGGTGATGGCCCAGGTCGAGATGCAGGCCGGGCCGTTCAGGTTGGTGTCGCTGCTGAGCCGGGAATCGGTCGATGAGCTCGGCCTCGAGGTCGGCAGCATCGCCGTCGCGTCGGTCAAGTCCACCCACGTTGTTGTAGAAATCCCGGAAAGTTGATGAGGATGATTCGTTCGCTGAGTGCGGTTGCCCTGACCGGCGCGGTCGCATTGACTCTGGTCGGCTGTGGATCGGACAAATCGTCCGACTCGGCCCCTACCGACAAGATCTCCGGGACGGTGACGGTATTCGCCGCCGCATCGCTGACCGAGACGTTCACCGAACTCGGCAAGCAATTCGAGGCCGCGCACCCCGGCACCAAGGTCGTCTACAGCTTCGGTGCGAGTTCGGCATTGGCGGAACAGATCAAGCAGGGCGCCCCGGTCGATGTGTTCGCCTCGGCGGCGCCGAAGAACATGCAGCAGGTCGTCGACGCGGGCGATATCACCGCCAAACCGGTGACCTTCGTGCGCAACCGCCTCGAAATCGCGGTTCCCAAGGGCAATCCCGGCCACATCATCGGACTGGCCGACTTCGGCAAGACCGAACCGAAGATCGCGCTGTGCGCCGAGCAGGTGCCGTGTGGTGCGGCGGCCAAGACCGTCTTCGATGTCGCCGGTGTCAACCCGCAGCCCGACACTCGTGAGGCGGACGTCAAAGCGGTGCTGACGAAGGTCACCCTCGGTGAAGTGGACGCTGCGCTGGTCTACCGCACCGACGTCAAGGCCGCGGGCGACAAGGTCGAGGGCATCGACTTCCCCGAGGCCGACAAGGCGATCAACGACTACCCGGTCGCACCGCTGGCCAAGGCTCCCAACTCCGCCGCCGCCTCGGCATTTGTCACGTTCATCGAGTCCGACCAAGCCCGCGCGGTATTCACCGAGGCGGGATTCGACAACCCGTGATCCGGACGTCGGCGCGACGGCGGGCAACACGTGGGCGGCGACCGCTCATCCTCGTGCTGCCCGCCGTCTGCGGCTTGGCGTTCCTATTGTTGCCGTTGGTCGGGCTCCTGCTGCGCGCACCGTGGCGCAGCATGCCCGACCGATTGTTCAGCGCCGAAGTCGGCCAGGCACTGCGCTTGTCGCTGATATGCGCGAGCTCGGCGACTGTCGTCTGTCTGGTATTCGGTATCCCGCTGGCGTGGCTGCTCGCGCGCGGCGAGATGCCCGGACTCGGATTCGTCCGAGCGCTGGTGACCGTCCCACTGGTATTGCCGCCGGTCGTCGGCGGGGTCGCCTTGCTACTCGTTTTGGGCAGGCGCGGAATCATCGGCCGGCATTTGAACGAATGGTTCAGTGTCTCACTGCCTTTCACCACCGCCGGGGTCGTGGTCGCCGAGGCGTTCGTGGCGATGCCGTTTCTGGTCATCTCCGTCGAAGGTGCACTGCGCGGAGCCGACCCCCGCTACGAGGAAGCCGCCGCCACCCTCGGTGCCTCGCGCTGGCTGATCTTCCGGCGGGTCACCATGCCCGCGATCATGCCGGGCGTGATCGCGGGCGCGGTGCTGTGCTGGGCCCGTGCCCTCGGCGAATTCGGTGCCACCATCACCTTCGCGGGCAACTTCCCCGGCAAGACCACGACCATGCCGCTGGCGGTATACCTCGCCTTGGAAACCGATCCCGAGGACGCGATCGTGCTCAGCCTGGTACTGCTATTCGTATCGGTGGTCGTACTCGCGGCGCTGCGGGACCGGTGGACACGAGGTGCGATGTGACCCTCGAAGCCGAAATACGCATCACCCGAGAAAGATTCGAACTCGACATCACCGTCACCGTGTCAGCCGGGGAAGTCGTCGCACTGCTCGGCCCCAACGGAGCGGGCAAAACCACCGCACTGCGGGCGCTGGCCGGACTCACCCCACTCACCGGCGGACGCATCCGTCTCGACGAAAACACCTGGGACGCACCGCCGAAGCTGTTCACCCCCGCCGAGCGACGCGCGGTCGGCGTCGTATTCCAGGACTACCTGCTGTTCGCGCACATGTCCGCCCAGGACAACGTCGCTTTCGGACTGCGCGCCCGCGGACAGCACCGCCGCGCGGCCCGCGACCGCGCCGAATATTGGCTCGACCGGGTCGGCCTCGCCGAACACCTACACGCCAAACCACGCGCACTGTCCGGCGGACAGGCGCAACGCGTCGCCCTGGCCCGCGCACTCGCGACCGACCCACAACTGCTGCTACTCGACGAACCGCTGGCCGCACTCGACGCCAGCACCCGCTTACAGGTTCGAACCGACCTCGCCCACCACCTCACCGATTACACCGGGCATACGGTGCTGGTCACCCACGACCCGCTCGACGCCATGGTGCTCGCCGACCGCCTCGTCATCCTCGAGGACGGCAACATCATCCAGGAAGGACCACCCGGCGAAGTGGCCCGCCGACCACGCTCCGACTATGTCGCAAGCCTGGTGGGCCTCAACCTCTATCGCGGCACCGCCCACGGCAACACCGTCGACCTCGACGGCGGCGCAACACTCACCGTGGCCGAACCGGCCCAGGGTGCGGTCCATGTCGCGTTCCCTCCCAACGCGGTGAGCCTGCACCCCGAACAACCCGCGGGCAGCCCGCGAAACACCTGGCCGGTCACCATCATCGGGCTCGAACAGCACGCCCACACCACGCGAGTCCGCCTCGACGGCAGCCCAACGGTTCTCGCCGATGTCACCCCGGCCACTGTCGCCGAACTGCGCCTACACCATGGCGCGCAGTTGTGGGCAGCGCTCAAAGCGACCGAGATCAACACCTACCCGGCATGACGCCACCACGCGGCGGGTGCCCGTCCGAAACATCCATCCAGGACCGCCGCCACTGGCACCCGACACTTCCACCCGGCCGCGCCCGCACGATGTGGGTCGACCAGCACGGCGCGGTCGCCTATCCGGCCGCTTGGCAGCCTTTCGGAACCGCGCCGCATGCCCCCAAGGAACTTGCGGGCGCGACCACTCAGTTGTCGGGCGTGCGACTGGTGAAATCGAAGGAGCCGCCGTCGATGCCCCAGGAGATGATCCGTTCGGGATGAATCCGAATGATCGAGCGCTCCTGGGGCGGGAACGGCGGCTCCTGGTCGTCGAGCGCCTCGGCCGTGCCGCGCACCTCGATGCCGCGAATAACGTACGGCTCCAACGAGACCTGCTGGTCGACGACGAACGACACCCGACTGCCCGCCTCGACATTGCGGTACTTGCGGCTGTTGTGCATGCGCATCCCGCCGATGTCGATGGTGCCGTCGGCATTCACCCGATAGCTGGTCGGGTTGTTCTGCACAACGCCGTCGGGCGATACCGTGGCCAGCCGACCGATCCCGGCCTCCGCGAGGAACTGCTGCTCATTCGTAGTGAAAGTCACCGATGAAGCGTAGCGGGGCTTCGGCAGCGATCGCGCCATCCTTTACTTCGTTCGGATGACGTGGACCGGTGGCAGGTTCCGGCGACGGCGACGATGTCGAACAGTTGGTGTTCGGTGAGGAGTTTGTCGATGATTTCCCGCGGGCTTCCGGCGTCGACCTGGCACTTCGGACTTCTCGTGTTCGCCACGAGCACCGGCGTCATCGCGCCCGGCGTCGATGTCGCGGTCGTCGAAGACCTCGGACTGCCTCGTTCGATCGCTCGCCTGGTGGTCAACTTCATGGGCTGTGGATGAACGGATCCGCACCGCCTCCAATTCTGCTGCCTCGACTTCCGAGACATGCTCGGCGGCATGCAGTTTCGACTGGCATGCGAGTCGGCCGCGGCGGTCATACCGCCGTGGACCATTGTGGCACTGCTCTTTTCGGGTGTTGCGGTAGCTGGTTGCGGTTGGCATCATTGGCCACCGTATGTCGTTGGTTTCCGATTCCGCGTATCACAGCCTGCAGGGTTTGTCTGTTGGCGATGCGCTGGGTGCTCAGTTCTTCGTGCCCGGTCACTCCGTCGCTGATCTGCTCGCAGGGCGAACGCCAGTGGCCCCGTGGCAGTGGACCGACGACACCGAGATGGCCTGTTCGGTGTATTCGGAAGTCCGCGGCCGCGGCGGTGTCGACCGGGACGCACTCGCGGGCGCCTTCGCCGATCGCTGCGAACCGTATCGTGGCTATGGTGGCGGCACAGTCGTTGTGCTGCACGAGATTCGCGACGGGCGCTCCTGGGAGGAAGCGGCAGGCGCTGCTTTCGGCGGGCGCGGATCATGGGGAAACGGGGCCGCGATGCGGGTCGCCCCGCTCGGGGCGTACTTCGCTGGAGACCTGCGCCGAGCGGCAGCGCAGGCCGCGCTGTCCGCCGAGGTCACCCACCGGCACCCGGAAGCGATCGTGGGCGCCATGGCGGTCGCCGTCGCGGCGAGCCATGCTGCGGTGACGCGTGGAAAAGACTGTGTACCAAGTGAATTGCTGCACGCGGTAGAGCCGTATCTGGTTGATGGCCGGACCGGGGACGGTGTCCGGCGAGCTCGAAAGCTGCTCGGCCGATCGGTAGCCGAAGCAGCTTACGAGCTCGGCAACGGCGCACAGGTCAGCGCTCAGGACACGGTGCCGTTCACGCTCTGGGCAGCCGCCACCTTTCTCTGCGACTATCCGGCCGCCGTCACCGCGTGTATCGAGGCTGGCGGGGATGTGGACACGACGGCCGCGATCGTCGGTGGAATCGTGGCAGCACACACCGGGATCGGAAGCCGAGGCACGATACGCGGAATACCGGAACAGTGGTTGTCGGCACGTGAGCCCCTGCCTGCATGGGCGACGGACTGACGCCGATCATCAGCGGGGTGAGCCAGCCGGAGACGAACGCGCGCATCTGTCGAGCGATCGCGACGTTGTCGACCCAGTCGTTGCCGCGGAGAAAGCACTGCCGATTATGTGATGTCCGGTGCAGGGTAAGTCGCTACTCGACCTCATGCTCGATGCCTTACGGCTGAAAACGACCAGCTGACCAAAATGGAAGCCAGCCCCGGAAGCGGAAGGGCCGACCACGGCACTGCCGAGGCCGCTACTCATCCGTCGACACTGTGAACTCATCGCACGGTCTGCACGCTGCGAGCCGACGTTCAACGTCTGGATCATTGGCTCGGGGAACCAACCTCTTCAGAGGAAAACACGAGCGATCTCCAGCCACTTCCGCGCGTCCTCGCCGACCGCCGTGAGGTCGGTCTCGGCCAGGGACCTGCGTTGGGTGACTCGAAGACAGAAGTCGAGGGCACTGCCCCGAACCCGTTGCCCGGCATCTTCCGGGCCCCAGACCCAGGTCCGGCCGTCGGGACCGGTCAGCTCGACACGGAACGGCTCTGCCGGAGTAGGCAATTGGGCCGCGTAGAACGACAGCTCTCGTCCTACGACCCCCAAGGAGGCCACATGTCGGAGCCGACCCGTCGGACGGTGTGCGACACCCAACGCATCGAAAACGTCCTGCCCATGAGCCCACGTTTCCATCAGCCGCAGCGGCACCATGAGCGCGGCGGTCAACTGCGAGCCATACCACGGAAACCCATGGTCCAGTGGAACATCACGCAGCGCCGCCGCCACCGCGGTACGACCGGCACGCCATTGTTCCAGCAGTACCGATCGCGGTTTCGCTGCTCCCGCGGCAGCGTCGAGATCGGCGTATCGGCTGCCTGCGGCTTCGGCCTGCTTCAGCACGGCGTCGAACGCCTCCGGGGTCCGTATGGCGATGAGAACGTTCGCATCAGCTGCAGCAAGATGAGCGATCTGGTGGGCGATCGTCCACCCCATTGCCGGCGTGTCCGTGGACCAGTCGGCCTGCGCTGACACCAGGGCGTCGAGCTCATCTCCTTCAGCCACCAAGTCGGGCAGAGCAAGATCGCGCTCCACATCGGACATGTCGAGGCCGTAATCCAACATCCGGTATCACCTTCACACACATGGTCGAACATGATCACCACCAAGGTAGACGCCGACCGCGCCACACCGCGGACGCATCCGGAAATGCCGCTGATCGGTTGTCCGGCACGCTGACTCGACGATCGGGCGGAAGGCACTCTTCTGTCGATTTCCACGCGCGCCCGACGAGTGCGGGCAACATCATCGCTTACTGTGAAGCCGTTGATCCTGATGAGCCTGGCTGCGTTCGAACCGTCACATCCGGCAGTGCTGCCTCGTCGCCCTGTCGGCAACATACGACAACGAAGGACCAAGCATGCAAGCCATCATCGTTGGGAATCGTGACGCCGGCGTCGCCGGGATGACCCTGACGCACGACCTGCCCTACCCCCACGCCGCCGAGAACGACGTGATCGTGAAAGTGCACGCCGCCGGGTTCACCCCCGGTGAGCTGGACTGGCCCGGCACCTGGAACGACCGCGCCGGCCGGGACCGGACCCCGAGCGTGCCCGGCCACGAGTTGTCGGGAGTGATCGTCGAACTGGGATACGGCACCACGGGTTTGACCGTCGGCCAGCGGGTCTTCGGTCTGGCCGACTGGACCCGCAACGGCACACTTGCCGAATACACCGCGGTGGAAGCCCGCAACCTCGCTCCCCTACCCGCAGATATCGACCACACCGTGGCCGCCGCACTGCCGATCTCGGGGCTGACCGCCTGGCAGGGCCTCTTCGACCACGCCCGCCTCACCACCGGTCAGACCGTCCTGATCCACGGCGCCGCCGGCGGTGTCGGCTCGATCGCGGTGCAACTCGCCCGCGAGGCCGGCGCCCGAGTCATCGGCACCGGCCGAGCCCGCGACCGCGACCGCGCGCTCACTTTCGGCGTGCACACCTTCCTGGCCCTGGACACCGAGCCGCTGGAGCAGGTCGGCGAAGTCGATGTGGTATTCGACGTGATCGGCGGAGACGTTCTGGATCGCTCGACCAGCCTGGTACGCGCCGGCGGAACCCTGGTCACCATCGCCATGCCACCCACGATCCAGCCCGACAACGGACGCGCCGTCTTCTTCGTCGTCGAACCCGACCGGGCCCAACTCACCGAGCTCGCCACGCGCCTGCGCGACGGCCGCATCAAGCCGGCCGTCGGTGCCGTCCGCCCCCTCGCCGAAGCACCCGACGCCTTCGATCCCGGCAGGCACAGCCCCGGCAAGACGATCATCCGCATAAGCGACGAATGAATACGCCGTCGTTCACCCTGATTGCGGTCGGTCGCCGAGTCGGACGCCTGGGCCTCGATCCCACGCCGATGCACTCCGACTGCGGAATACGAGAACAGCAGCAGCGCGCCGACCGCAACCAGAGCGAGTGACCCTCATGCCGCTGCGCGAACGCGGGGAGTTGCGGACACATGTCCGCTTCTGTCAAGAGCGACGGAACGCGGCGGGCGGTCGCGCAGCGCAACCACGAACGGATCCTTCGCGTGGCACGCGATCTCGTGCGCGAGCCCGGAGAGCTGAAACTCAACGCGGTCGCGAAGGCCTGCGGCATCGGGCAGGGCACCCTGTATCGGCACTTCCCCACGGGTGAGGACCTCCTCGCCGAGGTGTACCGCCATGAGGTGGACGAACTGGTCGCGGCATCGTCGCGCCTGCTGGCAACTCACCAGCCATTGGACGCGTTGGCGGTATGGTTCGACCGGGTGGCCGCCTACGCTCGGGTCGAGCGCGACATGTTCGCCGCCGTCGAGGCAGCGACCTGGCGTGACCTCGCCGCCCACAGCCTCGGCCCGATCGGTGCGGCGGTGGAGCTGCTGCTGGCCGCCGGTCGCTCGGCCGGGAGCGTCCGCACCGACACCGAAGCCCGCGACGTCATCGTGCTCATCAGCTGGCTGTCGCGGCTGGACGACGCCGAACTCGACGCGCGAGGGCCGCGGTTGCTGTCGATCCTCGTCGACGGTCTCCGCGCGCACCGCCCCTGATGCGAATACGCCGTGGGAGCGCTCATCGCGCCGCCCGCGCGGCGCATGCTCATGCCGCTGACGCGGTCTCGGTCCGGCGCTGATCTCCCGCCGCTGCGCCGTTGGCGGTTGACGTTCGAATGGCACCATGAACTCCGGTCAGGCGTTGCGACGATCGCTCGAAACCGCCCTTTCGTCCCCCAGGATCTGGTCGACGTCGGTATCCACGCCGAGCAGGCGTTGGACAATCCCGTGGCAACCAGGAACAGAGCACTAGCTGCAGTGTGCGCCGGTGACGGCGAAACGTTCGACCGGTGCCGTGTGACCGCCCGTTGCCACGGCGATCGTGAGCGTGCCAGGGCAGGCGTCGGTCAGCGGAACTGTTACTGTCCAAGGGGAATTGGTGCCGCCTGCGGGGATTCCAGATACCTCACCCGCAGGTTGTGACAGATCGCTGCGGCGGACCTGCACACGCAGGCTTTCGTCCGCGCCGGTAATGCGGCCACCGACGGTCAGCGGCGAGGTGATCGCCGCCCCGTAGCTCGGCGTGGTGAGGGTGAGCGTGGTGTCCTCGGTGCCCACCACTTCCCACGGGGCATCCGCACCCGTCCCGTAGCGCGCCAAATGCACCACGGCCGCGGTGGCGGTCATGCCGCTGGGGTTGTCGAATCCGACGCTCACCCGCGCCTCGTCCTCTCGGACATCGGTTTTCACGATCTTGTCGACATTCCGGTAGCCGAGATAGTCGCGCGTGAACGTCTGGGCGACCTGATCGGCAGCAAGATGCCATGGCTGGTGCCCGCCCGCCCGGTAGGCCTGCTGCCATGTGGCCGCATCCGCGGCGCTCCCGAACGGCCACAGCGGCTGATAATCGAATCGAATCGGAGTTGACGACGCATTCTCGCTGGTCGGCGCGGCGTCACCCGGTGAGGAGGACGCCGCACTTCGCGACGAGACCGCCGATGTGGCGGCCGGCGGATGGTTTTCCTCGGCCGTCCCGCAGGCCACCGCCAGCGGCACGGCCGCCAGTACGGTGCCGATCACCGAACGACAGTGCGGCAGAGACAATTTGGTGAGCATAAGAGCAAGCATCGTCCGCCTGTGCGCAATTCGAAACCCGTGAAATCAGGGGTCGCCCTCGGCCGGGGACGGCGTTCCGAACATGAGCCCACACGACCGAGTAGCCGCTCGCTGCAATGGTCTGTTCGGAACTGATCCAGCCCTGTCAGGAGCCGGAATACTCGCTCAGTTTGGAGTTCACATAGTCCCACGGGAAGTTCGGGCCCACGTCGGTGTGCGAACCGTTGTGCTTGCCGATCGTGTAGGCATTGTGATCGGCGATTCCGGCCTGGTCGTTCCCGAGTTCTTCCGGTGAGATGGTGCGGATCGGAATCCCGTACTTGCGGCAGTCCTGCACCGCGATCCAGACCGCACAGTCGATGCCGCGCTGCATATTCGAGAACCATTCGTCGCGAGTCCACGCGACCCGCGAGCCCGCGAAGCACAGGTTGATCGATTGCGGGTTGCCGCTGAGCACCGACCACGACGCCAGATCCGTATCCACCACGCCGATCACCGTGCCGGAGTTGTCGACCGTGTAGTGATAAGACACTCCGGAGTCAGGATTCTGCAGGTAGTTCGCCAACGACTGGGCGTTGCCGTCTCCCTCCTGCGTGTGCAGCAGGAACCAGAGAATCGGCGCGCCGTTGCGGGATTCACAATTCGGGCTGACGCCGGTCTGATCTTCTTCCTTGTACATCGGCGATGTCATGGTCATGGTTTTTCCCCTCCTGGTCGGCGAGCAGCCGACCACTGTCCGTAGTCGTTCTTCAGAGCCTCGTTCACATCGACGCCGACGCCATCCACCTGGCGCTGGTCGATCTCGATCTGGTGCAGATGTGCCTGCGGATGATCTCCATTGATAGACGGATCACCGGACCAGTTGTGTTGCCAGAACCACCGCGCCACATCATCTTCCAGCGCCCAATCGATGCAGCGGGCGTTGCAGTAGACGCCGGTCCATTCGAGGCCGATAACCGACGCCCAGCCGCGTAGGAACGGGGCGATGAGGTTGTTCCAGTCCGCCAGGCTCGGGTTGTCGTCAACCGGGGCATACAGCGGACGATAACCGGGTCCGCCGGCCTCGAAGTGCAGGCGCAGTGCGGTTTCCGCGTGCCGGGCACCGCCGTCGTAGCCACCGCGCCAGTCCGCGGTCTCGCCCTTGCCGTACTGATAGTTGGCGACGATCTCCAGTCCCGCATCGCGCAGCCGATCACAGTAGTCACGGCGTAGCGGCTTGGCACCGAAGTCGGTACCTGGACGCGACTCGGAGAAGTATCCGACCACGCCGGCGAAGCCGGCGGCCTTGATGTCGGCGGGCTCGATAAGTGCCGCCGAGAAGTCGATCAGCTGAGTCACGACAATCCTCCGGACGCCCGACGACTGCAGCCCGCGAGTTGCGCACAGAAGCAGCACTGAATACGCAAAATGTATTGTCCTTCCACATGTTCCGGTGACTCGAGTGTTCACGCAAAGAGTGGTGATCCGGACGACACCGCGCAATTGATCGACGGACGAGCGGATCGACAGGCTGACGACACCAACCGTTGAACGGCGGGTTATCCCGGATCCGTTGTTGCTGCCGCGCCGTGAGCTCGGCTACCGATTTACGCGCGTGTCGAAAGGCGTCAGACAGGGACGCACGATAATTCGAAGAAAATCCGCACCTTGTTCCGCCCCCTCCAACGTACCGATGTTTCAGCCGGAAGCATACAACGCACATCGAGGATTCGCGGTGCAATCCCCAAAATTGCATCAGCACAAGGTCATTCACCCAGGTCGGGCGTGGTGCACCTGCGATGGACTGCACGACAGCCGCAGGGTCGGTCCCGATCGCCGACGGCCCCCCAGCGCAGCACCGCTGCGTCTTGAGCACGAGCGTGAGCCGAAACCACGTCTAGCACAACGGAGTTCGAGGCGTCATCGCCTTCCGCTCGAGCGAGCATCCATACGCACCGGGAGACCGGAAACCAGCGTCTGTACTCCACATATGCATCAATCGGCGTCTCCCACATGCACTTCCGATTATCGTGGCGCCGCGCTCAGACATAGCGCGTGATCCCGGCGAACACCGCGGCCAGCGACTGCAAAAGCCACAACGGGCACCTCACCTGGGCACGGATCCTTGAACGACCGCACAGTTATGTCGCTGAGCGTTTTCGGCAGGCGAGATGCGCGGCGGCTCAGGTATCCGCTGATGCCGAATATCACGCGCTCGTCACCGGCCCCTGATGTCGTAGGGCCCAGTTCGGGGTCGATCGGTGCGTGGGTGTTCGCATCGGAGTCGCCGGCAACAGCACCCGGGCGCCAGCGACGGCCAATGGCGAGCGCACGAGCGTCGAATGTGACGAAGTCCAACCATGGAATGTGATGCAGGTCATTGCCCGAGGCGGTGTTGTTGGGCATCGTCGTCAATTCGTTTTTGGAAAGAACCTGGTTGGAGATGCCCAAATGGCCGACCACAATTTTGCTTACGACCTCACGCTGGACGAGGCACGACGGCGCAGCGCCGTCGTCGCGGCGCTCGGTGACGACTGGGATCCGGCCGCGGTGCTCGCCGAGGAAGACCTGGCCTACGACATGTTGTACTCGAATCTCGACGATGAGCAGCAGCGGATCTACGAGGAACTCGTCCAGGCCGGGATCCTGCCGGATCGGGCGACGCGCATCACCGACTGATCTCACCGCCGAGCACGAACCATGACTCGGCGTGTTAGTTCCGGTGAGGCGTGACCCAGCTGCTGCGGCTCTCGGCTGAGTTTCGTGGGCAGTGGTGCGCAGTATTGCCGCATATCGCGCGTTTCCCAACGGCCGCAACCCCCGGGTTCGATGGCCGAGTCGCGAGGTCCGGACAGGACCCCGCGACCAACCTGTGCCGCGCCGAACCCGAACCCCTCAGGCCGCCGCGTCCAGAGCCGCCACGATCTTGCCGACCATCACCGCCACGGCAGGACTCGACTCACCCTTGCCGGACTGGGCAGCGGCTTCCACGGCGACCAGCACGGTACCGCGGAAATTCTCGGCCTCCTCCGGATACTGCTCACCGAGCAGACCCATCGCCGCGGTCAGGCCCGGCAACACCTGATCGGCGAGTTCGGCGACGGTCTTGCCTGGCAGGTGAATGTCTTTGGACTTGGCGGCGAGCACATGCCCGACCAGACCGGTGGCCGAAGTCAACACAATCGAGCCCTGCGTGATGCCCTTGTGCGGCGCACCGGCGGCGGCCATCAACGACACCGCACCATAGGCGGCGGTGCGCAGGGTGCTCTTGTCCTGGTCAGTCAGGGTAATGGTGACAGACATCTCGTGTACTCCTCGAAATCGGTTGTGGCACCGTGTCGGTGCCGGTCGTTTTGTTCGATGGACACACTCTCGCCGGACTAACTGACAGCGACCTGACACACACCTGACACCCCCACTGACACCACGACCGGCCATCAACACGCCAGCTTCATACGGCCTGAGATCGCTGTGACTCGGAAAGTCCTACCGCGACCCTCACGTTCGCTCCCGGCAGCGCCCTACTGCCGACAGTTCCCGATGCCGCGCCGCCAGGTGCGACCGCCCGCACGCAATAAGACCGGAGTCATCGCCGCGACTGCCGTAGTCGTGACAGCCGCTCCGTCTGGCTTCGTCCGTGATCTGTGACGTCGTTTGTTCGTGAATTTCGACGGCACTCGAGGGGAGTCTGTCGGGCGAGTCGTTCGCGAATGTCGACGGCCCTGAGATCCGGAGGCGATCGTGGTGCCGAGGCCTGGTCGTCGCTGTGTCGACCGGACCGGCCATCCGATTGCGGACGACCCACGCCCGGTGTGGTCGAGTTCACGGGTGCTCGCGTGGTGTTCGTGAGTAGCTTCTTGTGTATGGACAACGAGGGACCCAGCCGGACCGCGCTCGTGACTGCCTATGCCCGTGCCTATCATCAAATTGCTGACCGGCCAAGGATTCTTACCGATCCGCTGGCGGCACGTCTGCTGGGTGTCACTGTGGACGAGCTGACCGAATTGGGCCGGCCCACAGAGGATCGTCCCGGCAGCGATGTGGGCTCGGGAATCCTGCGGCTGGGTGTCAGTGATCGGCCGCGCCGCCTGTTCTTTGCTGCTCGTGCCCGTTTCGCCGAGGATCGCGTGGCCGAGGCCGTCGCTGCCGGCGTGCGACAGGTCGTGATCCTCGGCGCGGGCCTGGATACCTTCGCCTACCGCAACCCACATCCTGACCTGCGTGTATTCGAGGTCGACCATCCCGCTACCCAAGCGTGGAAACACCAACGCCTCGCCGCCTCCGGTATCGACCAGCCCGAGCGGTTGACTTTCGTGCCGGTCGACTTCGAAACCGACACACTGGCAACACGATTGGCGGCCGCCGGATTCAGCCGGACCGATCCGGCCGTATTCGTGTGGCTCGGTGTCGTCTTCTATCTGACCCAGGACGCCGCCCGCACCACCCTCGAATACATTGCTCGTCAATCCGAGCCGGTCGAGGTGATCTTCGACTACCTACAGTCGGCAGACACCGACGAGGAACGGGCGCAGATGCAGGCGCGCGCACATCGAGCGGCAGCTATCGGCGAACCCTGGTTCAGCTACTTCACTCCTGACGACATCGCCGCACAGTTGCGCGCGCTCGGCTTCACCGACATCGAAGACCACTCCGCCACCGACCTCATCGCTGGGTACCTCGATGGATCCGCGGAATTCGCGGGCGAACCACCCGAGGCACTGCACCCGGTCCGCCTACTACGGGCGAGCCGCTGAGGGTCCCGCAAGTCCTTGCCGGCGCAGCCTCAGCTGCGCTCGGTCTCCGCCGAGCAGGAGGGTGAACCGGAGCAGGTCGACGCGTATGTCGTGGTCGGTGTAGCCCGTGTGGGCGATGTAGTGGTCCGGGCAAGCGCGAGCGGTTCGGTCGGCAACGAGCCAGTCGTGTCGAACTGCAGCAGTTCAGCCAGTTCTGTTGTGTCGCTGCTGTGTTCTCGGTCACGTCAGTATTTGTCTACGGCGGCTCGGGTGTGGGCGAGCCGGTAGCTGTCGGTTCCGGTTCGCGGCCAGTTGGGAAAGGCTCGTGCCGTGTTGAGAATACTGCGGCGGACTCCGCCGGACTTCGTGATCATGGTGTGAGTCGGGACCGGTGCTGGTAGTGGTTGCGTCGGGCGCAATGCTGGTGTCGGCGTCGCCGGAGCGACCATCGCATCCGGTGGCCGGGGGAACGGGCAGGGGCGAGACACGTGCTGCGCGGACGGCACCCGTCACCACCGAGATCGTGCCTCTTGTATCGGATTACGTATCCATCAGCGCGATCGGTAGTCGATGGGCGGACTCGGGTCCGTGCTCGGGCGCGGCCTGCAGTTCGGGCGCGGCGGCGGCCAGCAATGCGGCCCGGTCGCGGTTCAACGGAGGATAGATACGCCGAGTGTTGATGGCGCGCTTGGTGTCTTTGGCCTCTTCGCCGTACGCGACCACGTGTCGGTCCCAGCCCTCGGTATACACCGCGCCTGCCGGTCCCAGATCGAGAACCGTTACATACCAAGGGATCCGCAACGGCTTCAAGGGCTTGCCAAGAAGATCACCGATGACGTTGTATCCGGCCCACCGGCCCATCGGGCGGCTGTGCTGGCAGGACATCACCGACATATGCTCGTCGTCCATTTTTGCGGCGGCGACGTCACCCGCGGCGAATACCCCCGGCACACCGCAGACCCGCAGATAATCGTCGACGGGGAGTCGACCCAGCCGGTCACGGTGGACCCCGAATTCCGCGGTCAGCGGATTGGCCAGCATGCCGGCACACCAGACGACGGTGGCGGCGGGCACCACTTCACCCGAGGAGAGCGTCACACACCGCTCGTCGACGGCAACGACCCCGACGCCCAACTTGGTCTCGATCCCGATGTAGGCCAGCGCCGCCTCGATGACCGGTCGAGCCGATGCACCCATGTCCGAGCCGACCGACGGGTTGCGGTCGACCAGGATGACCCGCGGCGCGACGGCACGCGCGGCAAAGGCGTCGGTGAGCATTGCGGGCAGCTCAGTCGCCTCTTCGATCCCCGTCAAACCCGCCCCGACGACGACTACCGTCGCGGCCGCCGGGTCAGCGGGGCCCTCGGCAAGCCGGCGCAGGTGGGCTTGCAGTCTGGTCGCCGCATCATGGGTGTCGATGTCGAAACCGAATTCCCGCAGGCCAGGAATATCGGGTTTGACCACCTGGCTGCCCAATGCAAGCACCAGCCGGTCGTAGCCGTGAGCGCCCGCGGTGGATTCCACGACCCGCGCCAGCGCATCGATCGCCGTCACTGCGCCGACGATGTGCTTGATTCCGACCGGATCGAGAAGAACGCTCAGTGGGATGCGGGATGTGCTCAGATCGGTCTCATAGTCGCGCACGCGGATGTCGTGGTACGGCGTCGAACTGATCATCGTGAGATCGACGGTCCCGACTGCCACACCGAGTTCGTCGAGCCGCCGGGCCGCCGCGAGCGCCGCCCACAGACCCGCAAACCCGGACCCGAGAACCACGACACGCGAAGGATCGGTCACCGCAGCGCGCTGCACATCGTTATTTTAATACCCCAACCGGACCGCGTGATCGTTGATGCTGCTGGTCAGGGCGCTGGAAGTGGGGCGGCCACCGCGTGATCATGATGTGTTTGTTTGGGACACAGCTGAATATGTCGCATCAACCACAGCCGCCCCATCGGCGCACTTGAATCCCCCGGGAGTGTCTGGAGACCTCAACCTCTGTGAAGGAATCTCGATGATGATGTCAAGTCCTCGCGGATATGGCGAGGTTCGGAGGTTCGTCGGCGAAGTGGCGGCCGTGGCGCAGCAGTGCCCACAGGACGTCGACGAGGTTTCGGGCGGCACGCTATCCGTACGGTCTGACAGCCCCTCGCCGAGCAACATAGGTTGCTCGGTGATCATTGTTGCGGCTGTTGATGTTCGGGTGTTCGGTTGCCCTCAGCGAAAACTCAATCCGAACCCGATTCGAGTCCCGTAGGAAGACTTCACGCCACTGGGCCACCTATGTCGGGTAAGCCCTTGTGAGGTTGCCGTGGGCTAATCGACCTCGTTCAAATGCACAATGACGCTGACGCGGCCCTTGTCATCGCGTCGGGCGACGGCGTGCCCGGACCGTTCGGCGCCGTCCAGTTTCAGTGAGATAGGGCCGCCAGCGCCGAGAAAGTTGCGCCACCACGTCTTCTGATCTGGCATGCCCACCGCGATGGTGATCTCGTCGCCAGAGCGTCGAAAGCCCACCGGTGTGCTGATGGTGTGTCCGGAACGTCGGCCGACGTAAGTGATCTCGGTGATCGCCCGGCCCACCCGAGGCCCGATCCATGGTGCCTTCGTCAACGCCATGACGCCCGCGTTGAATCCGCGCGCAACAGGCCCCAGCACCGCTTTGAGCTCCATCGCATCTCCTGATCGCCGAACGGGCATCGACTACCAAACTAGCGGACCGCCGTGCGTTCAGCGACGTGCTACGTCTGCAATCCGTCCAGCGCCCTGCGGGCTTGGTTCTCGGCGATCGTGGCGAGCTCGTCCCGGTTCACCGGGGGTTCGCCCTTCGCGCGCAGGACAGCGACTTCCACTCGTACCGAGACATTGCTGTCCTGCACGCCCACGATGTAGGTCATTCCGTTGCTGGTGTCGGTGGTCGCGGTATGCCAGTAGCCCTGGGCGCCGATTCCGGTGATCTCGCCCGAGGCCCGCCCCGATCCGGCGGCGCTGGTGTCGGTCTGTTTCCAACGATCGTAGGCGGGGGCGGCGTCGGCGCCGGTGATCTGGGCCTGGAGGCCGATGCCGGCTTCGTCGATGGTGGCATCGTCGGGGACGGTCGAGGGGCTGGTGTAGCGGATGGCGCAGTACAGGTTGCCGCCGTCGAAGTTATTCGGCGGGAATTCCTGATGCACAGGGGCTTCCCTCGGGGTGGACGACCACCTGTGCAACGGCGTGGGGTCGACAAGATCGCACGCGTTGGTGATCCCACTCATCGCATAGATTCCCGGCGCCGGTTCCCGACGGGATGTCGTGGCCGCAGCCGCACTGGACGAGGCCGAGGTGCTGGACAGGGCCGGGGCCGTCGCGGACTCGCTATCTCTGTCGCCGACGACGACACCGATCACCACACCGAGACACAGCACTACCGCCAGCCCGAGCACACCGGCAACGATCAAACCCGTTCTGCCGCTGCCGGTTCGCGGCGGGTATGGTGGCCGCCCGTATCCCGGACCAGGTGGGCCGTACCCGGCAACGGGCAGACCGGGGTTGGCCCAGGACGCAGGCGTGTACCTACCCGAGTCCGGGACGCCCCAGCCGCCGACTGGCGGATCGGGTTGTCGCACAGCAGGATCGGCGCCTTCCGGCATCGACCGATCGTCAAGTCCGCGCTGGGAATCGGTCATCCCCACAGCCCCTCCGGTTGTGCAACGGGCTCCCCGTCGACCTCGACTCCGACCCGATCGTATTCCGGCCACCGTCGGTCGTGCACACCGTCCGCACCGATCCGCTCGAGTCGCCGATCTCTACTTCTCCCGCAGACCATCCAGCGTCCTGCGGACCTGGGACCTGGCGATCGAATCGAGCTCGTCCCGCCGCACCGCGGGAGAACCCTGCTCACGCGTGAGGGAGATCTTCACCCGCACTGACACATTGCCGTCCTGCACACAGACGACGTAGGCCATGTTCGCGACGAGGTTTCCTCTGACTTCGGAGTACCAGTAGCCCTGATTGCCGATTCCGGTGACCGCACCGGACGCCGACTCCGCTTCGGGTGTGGCGACATCGGCGTGCTGCCAATGGTCGTAGTAGGGCGCCGCCGCACCGTTGGTGAATTCGGCCTCGACACTCATGCCGGCCTTGTTCATGGGGAACTCACCGGCGCTTGCGCTGCTGTAACCGGCATCGCACTTCAGGCCGCCGCTCTCGTAGGCGGTCGCCCGCCTTTCGCGATGCTCGGGTGCACCGCTCGGCGTGGGCGACCAGTTGGTCAACGGCGTGGGATCGACAAGGTCGCAGGCGTTGGTGACCGCGTTCATCGAGTAGGTCCCTGTTTTCCCGGTAGCCGAGGCCCCCGCGGACGCACTGTTACTGTCGCCACGGCCGACGACGATGCCGATCGCCACACCTAGCCCCAGCACCACCAGCAGCCCGAGAACACCGGCGATGATCAAACCTGTGCTGCCGCTGCCGGTCGATGGTGTCGGATACGACAGTGTCGGCCCATATCCCTGGCCAGGTGGCCCGTAAGGCGCGTTCCATCCGCCTGTCGGCGGATCCGGTTGCCGCGCAGCGGGATCGACGCCACCCGACATCGGAGGCCGACCATCAGGTCCACGCTCGGAATCGGTCATCCCGGTAGCCCTTCGATTCCGCAACGGACTCCCCCGTCGCCCCGCAACTCAGAGCCGATCGTATTCCCGCCACCATCGTCACGGGTAGCAGCGGTCGGTGTCGCTCCCTGCACGTCGGCTTCCTGGGGCGGAGGCTTTCATGGATGACGCGCCTGGTCGGTGGTGTTCGGCGGTGTCCAACCGATGAATCCCAAGAAGATTCAGGCTGACGACATGCGGCTGCCCGAGGCACTGGCTTGTTTCCCAAAGCTTCAGCGCTTCCACGCGCTGACTGAACCCATCTGCCGGCATCTCCTCGAGCAACGCGACGGCCCCGCCGAACCGGCCCTGTACCCACCTCAGGATAGAATTCGAGCAACGCCATGCGCGCGATGCACCCGGACCATCCGCGACGCGCAGATCTTGCGACACGAGGCCGACAACCGGGCACTCGGCGAACGGCTCGCCCAGGCCAGCGGCAGATCGACGGACTCACCGACTTCCGGGTCCGGGCGCTTGCCAGAATCGCCGCCCAACACCACGAAATCCAGCGACTCCGCACCGCAGCATTCTCGAATCCGACCGTGACCCGCTTGCCACCTCCACCGCAGCCGGTCATCGGCCATGCCGAAGGCGGCGCTGAGAAACCGAAACAACAAGTACGACAGGCAAACCCAACCCTTCCCAACAGAATCGAGCCGACAATGACATGGTCGATACCACGAATCACCACCGGTGCCGAACGCCGCTTGCTCGAGAGCATGCTCGACCGCAACCGAGCCGAATTGGTCGACACAGTGCGCGGCCTGTCCGAAGGAGACGCCCGCCGCCGCCTCGTTGCGTCGATGACCACCCCGATCGGACTACTAAAGCACGCCGCAGTCGCCGAACGGATCTGGTTCCAGCACATCCTGGCCGGCCTGCCCAAAAGCGAATGCGACGGCGGCACGACGCCGGGCGACGCCAGTTTCGTCGTCGACGACAACGAGACTCTGGCCGATGTGATCGCCGAATTCGAGCGCGCCAGCGACCGTTCCCGCGTGATCGCCGCCGAATTCGACCTGGACGACATCCGGACGCATCCCCGCATCGGCGACGTCAGCCTCAGATTCATCTATCTGCTCGCGATCGAGGACTTCGCACGTCACGCCGGCCATGGCGACATCCTCCGCGAGCAGATCGAACATCCCCCCGCACCGAGCACCGACGCCCCAGAATGGCCTCGGGCACATGACATCTCAACAAGCACTACTTTACCGAGCTGAGCGCGTTCGGTGGTGGCTGGGTTTCGACCGATGCATGACATGCTGGTCGTGGGTGGCGGGCCCGCAGCCGGCGAACGCATCACAAGGCCGCCGGGCGAGCGGGGTTGCGCGACGAGATCGATTGCGGCGCAGACGCTCCGCTGATGCCGATCTACGCTTAGTAGGCCCCGCCGTGGGCTTCGGTGGGCACGACAGTAGTGACGTCCGCCGGGACGGAAACTCATCGCCGGCCGGTTGTGGGGGCGTTCCACTCGGCGTGAGCGCGGCTGCCTGTGCGCGAAATCAGCAAAATCGGTTGCCGCCCGTGTCGGCGCCGCTTTACCGTGGACGGGCAACGTATCCCGTTGTTCCCGTCTCTCTTTCACAACCTCAGCCGTGACGGGCGGCGGTGGGTGCTTCCCGGAGTGCGCAGCCATGACGATCCCTTCCGCCTCGATCCCATCCGGTCGCCGCGTTCTCCTCCGGCAGGTCGCGACAGCAGCCGCCGTGCTCGCCGCGGTCCTCGCCGCCGGCACAATTCCCGCAGCCGCGGCCCCGTCGGTGATTGCGCCGCCGCCGAATTCGAGCGTGACCTCGGTGCCGCCCCCACCGACCAGCACAACCGTGCGCAAGGTGTCACCGACCACCACGACCACCGGCAGCGGCAGCGGCACCCGCGACGGCTACACGCTGATCCTCGAGGTTCCGTCGACGGCGGTGCAGGGCACGACGATCACTGTGCACGGCGGGAACTGGCTGTGCAGCAAGGTGACCGTCACCCCGGGCTGGGCCACCTCCGCCACCACGGTGACCGTCACGAGCTACCAGTTCGACACGACCGTGGGCGTGCCCACCGGCGCCACACCGGGCAAGTCCACCCTGACCGCAACCTGCACCGCGGACAGCTCGATCACCTCGACGAAGCCCATCACCGTGCTCGCGGCCCGGAAGGTGACCACGGACCCGATCGTGACTTCCGACCCCGATGAAGCGAATCCCACACCACCGACCGCGGACGCACAGGGCCCCGAGAACAACTCAGGGACATCGTCTGTCGGTCCGCTCGCCGTGGGTGCCGCCCTGATCCTCGCCGCGATCGTTGGTGCCCTCGCCCTGTTCGGCCGCCGCACACGCGCAACGGAGTCCCCCGTCCCCGGCAGCAGCCGTGCCACCGGGCCCGCCCCGTTCCGTCGTGGCGAGCCCGACACCGCACAGCCCGGCGTCCCGGCACCCGGCGCTGCACCGTTCGGTCGCCGCACCGCCGAATCCCCTCGCTTCGGCAGCCCGGCACTCAGCCCCCGACACCCGGGTCGCGTACCCGACGTGCAGGTCCGCGTCCATCAGGACCGGAGCCCCCGCCTGGACATCCGGACCTTCCCTGCTCGGCCACCGCGTGTGCAGATCCGCGTGCACCGGGCCGAACCCATCACGACCGTGCGAGAGGTGCGACGCTGATGTTCCCCGAAACCCTCACCGCACGAGCCGTGCTCTACGACAACGGATCCCGCGAAATGGGCTGCGCCGAGCTCACCGCCCGCCTGCGGGAGGTCGGCTTCGACCACGCACTGCACACGGCCGCACCAGCGCTCGGCGACCTGGTGCGCGGTATCGCCCTGCCCAGAATCGCCGAGGCCGTCGACGGCCTGCTCGACATCGATCTCGGTGACGCGGTGGTCGCCGGCTGGCGCGGCTACGATCGCCTCCGCTCCGCGGCCGTCCGCTCCCAGCGCGGCCCCGAGGAAACCGTCGAACTGCTCGCCCACGAGCTCGCCCACACCTACCGCCCGAACCTGGAGATCCTCGTCGACGGGCAGTCCGCCGGCTCGGTCACCGTCGCGCTCGTCCTGACTCTGGCGATCCAGCCGCTGGCCGCCACCGTCCGCCACGGCGCCCTCGTCGCCCTCGGCCCCGGCGACTGCACCGCGACCGTCTCGCTGGGCACGGAGTCCACCGGCCCGATCCTCGAACGAGAACGGCAGATCCCCACCGCCCACATGGTCGACCTGGGCAGGCCCATTCCCCTGGTCCGGTCCCAGCCCGCAGGCCGTGGCGCCCCCTTCCCACCGAATTCTCAGAGTTGACGCGGTGTTGCGCCCGCCTAGCCCGCTCAGCCGTGCACCCCGACCCACCGCCACCGCCACCACCGGTGGTGGCCTCCTCCCGACCAGCTATCGATCGCCCGTCGCCGCACCGAGACCTCGGTGGTCGTGAAGTACGAAGTGCACGGCACGTCGGTCCAGACGGGCCGCCCCTACAACAACCGCTTCGTCTCCGTCGTGACCGTCGAGGACCGCAAGGTGACGCACTGGCGCGACTACCTGGACCTCATCGCCGTGTTCGACGCAGAGGGATGGCCGCAAGACCGCCGCTAACGGCCGGCACAGCAAGCGCTTGTCAGCCGCACCCGCCGGCCCACCGCACGGCACTGCGTCGAAAAGGATCGGATCACCAGCCCCGATGATGGGGATCGATTGGGCGGAACGCATCGGCGGCGGGCACCATCAGGCCGCGCGCTCACTATCGGCACGGCGGTGGCACAGTGAACCAGAGGCCGGCCCGAGCGAAGAGGAAACAGACCATGAGCGGACGTACCCCAAGCCAGTGGGAAGAGCTCACTGCTGCTGACCCTGCGCATTCGACGTGGTACGTGGAGCGATTCCGGGCAATGGCGGCCGAAGGCACGGATATCGTCGGGGAGGCGCGGCTGGTCGACGCGATGCTCGACCGCAGTGGCCGAGTCCTGGACGCGGGGTGCGGTCCGGGCCGTCTGGGTGGCTACTTGCACCGAGCCGGTCACGTCGTGGTCGGCGTCGACGTCGACCCGGTGTTGATCGCCGCGGCGGAGCAGGACTATCCCGGTCCGACCTGGATAGTCGGTGATCTCGCCGAACTGGACTTGCCGGGCCGTGGGATCGCCGGCGACTTCGACGTCATCGTGTGCGCGGGGAACGTGATGACATTTCTGGCACCGTCCACCCGGGAGGCAGTGCTGGCCGGGTTCGCCCGAAATCTCGCCCCAGCCGGTCGGGTGGTTGTGGGGTTCGGCGCCGGTCGAGGTTACGAGTTCCCGCAGTTCCTGGCAGACGCCGAGGACGCCGGACTCACGGTGGATTTGCGGCTATCGACGTGGGATCTACGTCCATTTACCGACGAGTCCGACTTTCTGGTGGCGGTTTTCTCGCGCGCGGATTGACCCCCGCCCAGCCCCGAGAGATCCCGAACCCGACTGGGCTCTATCCGTTCCACCGAACACCTATTGTCGCTTGCCGCAATGATCGAACCGGCCGGCGCGGTATCTCGGAAGATCAACGGCCGTGGCCGACCGAGCGCACGCTACTGCCGAGTTCAGGGCGTTCGTAGGAGCGTGTACACGATCTCGGCTGGACCGATGAATTTCGAGTGGATCCGGCGTCGATACCTCTGGATATACCGATCGACAGGAGTCCAGGCATGACGAAGCCGTTTCGATTCGGGGTTGTTGCCCCGCTCATGACCGACGTGCCGACGTGGCGAGATCGCGTGCGCCGCATCGCCGACAGCGGCTACTCGACGCTGCTGGTGCCCGACTTCCCTCTCACGCAACCGGCGCCCGGCCCCATGCTCGCGACCGTCGCGGCCCTTACCGACCTGCGCGTGGGCACCTGGGTGTATGCCTCTCCGCTACGACCGGCCTGGATGACGGCGTGGGAAGCGCACTCGCTGTCGCTACTGACCGACGGTCGCTTCGAGATGGGCATCGGCACCGGCAGACCGGGAATCGAGGACGAGCTCCGTGACAAGGGACTGCCCGTCGTACCGCCGAACGAGCGGCTGGCCCAGGTACGTGAGACCGTCGAGACGCTGCGAGATCTCGACGGCCCCGACCGCCGCACGCCGGTGGCGATGGCCGTACTCGGTCCGAAGGCCAGGGCACTGGCGGCCGAGGTCGCAGACACGGTCACCTTCGCGCTGGGGGATCAGCCCCGGGCCGAGGTCGCGCGGCTGGCGGGCGACTTCCGCACCGGGGACATCGAGCTCGCGCTTGCCGTGCCGGTCATCGGCGACACGGTCGCGCCGCACATGGCGCCCCCTGACACCGACCCTGCTCCGCTTCGCGCGGCGGACGCACTGACCATACTTCCGGATGACCCGGCGGCCGCCGTCGAGGAAATCCAGCGGCGACGGGAGGAGATCGGCTTCTCCTACTTCGTTTTCGGCGCCGACTTCGCCGAAAGGTTCGCTCCGGTCGTCGCCGAGCTCACCGGACATTAGTCGGGCGGCGACGGACGATGCGAGGCGCCACCCACCAGCTTCGTGAGCCGACGCAACGGAGTCGCCTTCTGTCCCGCACCGAAACCGGGCAGGCCCCGACGAACGGATCCACGTCGACAAGAGGTCCGGCGCTACCGCCGAACGACCCCATGGGCGATCACACAGCGGGACTGGAGGGCTCAGCACTGGTCGGTGGCATGATTCGGATGCCTGTACCGGCGTGGCCGGACGGTTCGAATCAATGGTCGAGACATGTTCCACCCCATGCGCATTCCCATTCGTGGGCATTTACCGAGAGCTCGGGAGTAGGTTACTGCAGTGCGAGCGAAGGGCCTCACGCGCCCAGGTGCCCGAGGGAGTTGATTCACGCAGGCGGGGCGGGAACCGATCGGTGGTGATGAGTGTTGCGACCCAACGTTTTCCGGGTTCAGACGGTTAGTACAGGTGCCGTGTCCCGGCGATGTAGCGGTCGGGTTCGGGCTGTCATCGCTGGTACCTGAAGGGACGCTGTCATGTCATTGCAACACCGTGCCCCACTTGCGGGTGATGGAAGGACTGCGCGACCGACGCGAGCGTTTGGGCTCGCGGCGATCGCGCTGATGGCGGGGGCGGTCGTCATGCTGTCGGTCAGTGTGATCAACGACTGGATCGATCTCTCGGATTTCGAACGAAGCTGGCAAGACCACGAGCAGATGCGCAAGGAGTGGTCGTCGGACTCGTTGGCCGGTGTCGTCGCGTCGTTGTTGCTACTGGGCGCGGGCATTGTCGTCATCGTGTGGATGTGGCTCGCGCGCCGAAAAGCGGAAGCGTTGTGCGCGGCCAGGCATCGGCTGCCGATCGGCTGGGTGATCGGTGGCTGGTTCTGCCCGGTGGTCAACTTCTGGTTCCCGCACATGATTCTGGCGGATGTGGTGCGTGCGAGTGATCCCCGTACCCCGGCGGACGCGCCGGATTTGCGGGGTCGTCCCACGAGTGTGCTGGTCACTGTGTGGTGGTTGGCGCTGCTGGCCGGGTGGGTTCTCACCGCTGTGTCGGTGCGGTTGAGTGCTCCGCAGTTGCGGACGGAAAGGACCGACGACTATTTCGTCTACGCGTCCGGCCCGGCTGGCGGGCAGGGGCTGATAATCGTGGAGATATTCAGCGTCGGCGCATTCGCCGTCGCGGCATCCTGCCTGAGCGCGTTGATCATCCAAGTCCAACAGTGGCAGGGAATCCGCGCGAGCAGCCGGGACAGTCGACCCGGCACCGGCTCGGCGCCCGCGACACACACACCGGCGACCACGCCGTGGCCCGCCGCGCAGCTGGGCACCGCGACTGCGGCCACCCCGGCACCTCACCCAGGTCCCGCACCGTCGCTGGTCAAGTCGAGCACGCCCGCCGGGTCCGCGCTGCCCAACCCGCACACCCTCCCGATGCGCGACTCCGATCCCACCGCGATCGGTCCGTACACGCTTGTCGGCCGACTCGGCTCCGACGCCGTCGGCGACCGCTATCTGGGGCACACCACCGATATGACGAAGGTCGTACTCCGGACCGTGCACCACCACGCCACCGGTACCGACGCACGCGCCGAGCTCGCTCGCGCGTTCGCCGTCGCTCGAACCGTGCACAGCGATTTCGCGCCGGCCGTGCTGGACGCCGACGCTGATGCGCCGCAGCCGTGGATTGCGACCGCATACATTGCTGGGCCATCGCTACACGAACTGGTCACCGAACGCGGAACGCTGCCACCACCGGCGGTCGAGTCCATCGCCACGGGTGTGGCGCGCGCGTTGTCCGCCCTCCACGACGCGGGTCTGGTGCACGGCGGCCTGACGCCCTCGTCGGTCATCATCACCGAAACCGGTCCCCGCGTAGTCGATTTCGGTATCACCACGCCACCAGCCGAGCCGTCGGCATTCGCCGCGCCGGAACAGCTCGCCGGCGAAGCGGCTGGACGCGCATCCGATGTGTTCGCCCTGGGCGGCGTACTGACCCATGCGCTCACCGGCCGCGCCCCGTTCGGAGACGCGAACGCCGCGACGCTGCTGCACCGAATGAGCACCGTGCCACCGGATCTCACCGGCATACCCGACAGCGGCCTCCGCTTCGTCATCACCGGCTGTCTCGCCGGACAACCTGGCACCCGACTCACCACAGCGCAGGTACTCGGGCACCTCGAAGCCACGGCGACACCACAGCCGAGACCAACCACCCCGACGCAGCGGCCCGAAGAGACCGAGACGACCGCCTCCCCCAACGGGAACTTCCCTTTCGGCATCGTCGTCGCTGTATTAGCGATTCTCGCCAGCATCGCCGGCGGACTCGTTATGTATTACTCGCTCGACGGATCCGGATCCGCCCGATCCGCAGCCGCCCCCACCCGATCCGCAGGTGCCGCGACGTCGACACCTGCCGCACCGGAGACGTGGGGCGATGTGCAGTGGATCGCCGATCTGTTCCCGAACCTGCTCCCCACCAATCCCCCGCCTTCCAGGCCGGGACAAATCCCGTCGCCGGCGGATGGATACCGGGGGATCACTTGCCCGCATTCCTCCACCGACCTGAACATGGTCATTTGTCCCATGGAGCGGTCCCTCCGCAATCCCTCCGTCCAAGTTTATTGCAGCCAGGGTCGGCGATACGGGGTTCCGCCGGGGCGTAAAGACGTTTTCCTCGAGGGGCTGCCGCGGCAGGCGGGGTCCGTGACCATCTGGCACGCAGCCGAAAGCGGTACAAGCGCAGCCATTTCCCTGTCCTTCGACGATTCGCCGCGCAGCCAATGCACGATCTATTCCGCCTGGAATAACCACAGCGAAGGTGAACTCGTCAATTGGTGGCGTGCAGCGCCTTTGTAATCCGCCGCCCTCCAGGAGATTTGATGTGCTTCGGTGACCGGCCGCCTTTCGGGTCGTGGCGACGTGGCGGGGTCGCCCGGCGCATGACCCGGTCCGACCGCGAGCGGGCCAGGATCTGCACCGGGAGAGCGGCCAGCAGGTGGGCGATGCGCGGTGCGTCGTCCTATGAACACGAATTCATTGCGTGTTCGCCGCGGTTGCGGTGTCAGTAGACGTAGACCACCGCGTTTTCACCCCCGGTGCAAGTAACCAGCTGCCCGTCCGCGACGCAGTTCATTGTGTAGGTTTGGCCGGTGACGGGGCTGGTTGCCACTACCGAGCGGGCTGAGCGCGAGACGTTTGTCGCGGCGGATTCGGCGTAGGCCTTGCGGACGGCTTCCGCGAAACCACAGCTGGTGACCGAGGATCCGGTGGCCGATTGGGTGTAGTTGCCCGAAACCGGTTGGCCGTTCGAGCAATTCGTCGCTCCCGCGGGGAGGGTGACCGAAGTGGGTGCGGCCTTGGTGGTCGAGCTCGACCGCGGTGTGGTCGCGCCGCCGGTGGTGCCGACAGGGGCCGTCGTAGTTACCTGCGCACCCGCCTGAACAGTCGAATCCCCGGATTTGCCGGAGTTGAGCGCCTGCCAGCCGATGGCACCGCCGACCGCGAGTACCACGATGACGAAGACGGTGACCATGATCGGCAACAGGACCGAGCGATCCCGCCGATAGGGATCCGTGGCGGGATCGTGCGCGTAGTAATCGTCTTCGTAGTCGGACTCGGTATAGGCCTGCGGCGGCGAGTATTCGGCCGGTTGCGGCGCCGGCCGGTAGGGGTTGGGCGCCGCATGGGCGGGTCCGCGCGGCGGCTCGAACGGCGGTGTGCCGGAGAAGGGTTGCGGTAACGGGACGCGGCGCGTCTCTGCGGCGGGTGAATCCTGTTGCGCGCCATTCTGTTCCGGATAACCGGTTTCGGGGTGATGCGACTCGGGATAGCGCTGGGTCTGCTCGGCTTGCGACGCCTCCGGAAACTGCTGCGCCGCACCGGGATACTGCGGTTGTTCCGGATACCGCCGCGTGGGCGGTGCCGCCGGGTCACCCGGATAACGTGGTGACGGCATGTGCTGCGGAAACTCCGGCGGTGACTCCTCGTACAAATGCGCATCCGGAAACGGCCGCACCGGCCGCGCGAGGCCGGGCGTCCCGAACTGCGGACCCGCTGGCCGCTGCGGGGGCAACGGCGTGAACTGCAGATCGGCGGGCGAGACCACCGTCGGTCCAGTCGGATGGATGACCGCCGGAATCGCGCCCGTCGCGGCCTCCGCGGGCTCCGCCGCACTGCGGTGCACCACAGCCTGATCCGACGGCCCGCGCGACGGATCGGGCGGCCGCACAATCAATGTCGGCGTATTCGCGGCGGGCACGGTGCCGCGTGCGGCCCTGGCCGCACGCGCCAGATCGCTGGCGGTCGGGAAGCGATCGGCGGCCTCCTTGGCCATACCACGGGCGATGACCTCGTCCATCGCCGCGGGAATTCCCGGTCGCTGCACGCTCGGCCGCGGCGGCGGTTCGGTCAGATGCGATCTGATCAGCACACTCGTGCTCCCGGCCGGGAACGGTGTCGCCCCGGTCAGGCATTCGTACAGCACACAGGCGAGTGAGTAGATATCGGCGCGACCGGTCACCGGTCCGGAATCGAATCGCTCCGGCGCCATGTAGGTGTAGGAGCCGATGGCCGTGCCCGCCTGGGTCATCGCACTGTCGCCCTCGATGTGGGCGATGCCGAAGTCGACCAGATAGGCGAAATCCGCTTCGGTGACCAAGATATTGGCCGGTTTCACATCGCGGTGCACGAGACCGTCGGCATGCGCGGCGTCCAGTCCGGCCGCGATCTGCTCGATGATGCCGATCGCCCGCTCGGCGCTCATCGGCCCCTGATTGCGCAGGACCTCGCGCAGATCGGTGCCGGGCACCAGCCGCATATCTATGAACAGCACACCGTCGATCACGCCCCAGTCGTGGATCGGGATGATGTGCGGTTCGGCCAGCCGGGCGGCCGCCTGCGATTCGCGACGGAAGCGCACCTGGTAGATGGGATCCCTGGCGAGTTCCTCCGACAGCAGTTTGACCGCGACCACGCGGTCCTTCACCGTGTCGTACGCCTCGTAGACCTCGCCCATACCCCCCTTGCCGAGCAGCGATCTGAGCTCATACGGCCCGAACCGACTACCGACTCTCCATCCAGGTCCGTCCACCCCGTCATTCCTCCACATCCCGGGCGAGATCGCCCATCACCAGCACCGGTATGCGCGATCCGGCCGCCCGTCAACCTGTGGATTGTCCTGGTGCGACCACCCCGTGGTCAAACGCAAACACGATCGCGGCGGCGCGATCCCGCAACTCCAGTTTGCCGAAGATATGTCCGACATGGCTCTTGACGGTAACTTCCGAGATACCGAGATCACGTGCGATCTCGGCATTGACGCGCCCGCGCCCGATCAATTCGAGCACCTCGTACTCGCGCGCGGTGAGTTCGGCCAGTCGGCTGTCGTCGCGGGTGACGGTGGGGCGGACCGTCCGATATGCCGAGAGCACCCGACCGGTGACCGACGGGTCCAGCCAGGCCCCGCCGACGGCGACCGTGCGGACCGCCCGGATGAGATCCTCGGCGGGTGAATCCTTCAGGATGAATCCGGCCGCCCCGGCCCGCAATGCGCCCGAAAGCAGCTGGTCGTCGTCGAAGGTGGTGAGCACCAGCACCGGCGGCGCCCCGTCGCGCGCACGCAGCATGCGGGTCGCGTCGATGCCGCCGACGCGCTTCATGCGCAGATCCATCAGCACGACATCGGGTCGGTTGGCCGCGATCGCGGCCGGCACCTCGTCGCCGTCGGCACATTCGGTGACCACGAAACCGTCGCGCCGCCGCAGAATGCGCCGCAGCCCACCGCGCACGAGTTCCTGATCGTCGACGACCAGAACGGTGACGGGCTCATCGCCACCGGCCGCATGCCCTGTCGTCACGCGCCCTCCCCCACCGCACCGTCGCGGCGCATGTCACGCATCGCGGTCGCGGCGTCATGGAAGACGTCGGGCAGACCGCACGACATCGACCAGGCTCGCACGCCACTCAGCGGGAACTCGGCGCGCACCGTCCAGCCGTCGGCGTAGGGCCCGGCCTCGAGGCGGCCGCCGAGCAAATCGGCGCGCTGGCGCATACCGGACAGTCCCATCCCGCTGCCCAGATCCGGCGGCAATCCCTTGGGCAGCGAATTGTTCACGATCAGCCGGGCCACCGACGAGTCCACCTCCAGGAGCACGGTCGCGGTCGCGCCGGGCGCATGTTTGATCACATTGGCCAGGGATTCCTGGCCGATCCGATAGAGCGCGAGCCCGACCGCGGCGGATACCGCGGACAAATCCTCGGCACGGGTGTAGCGGACATCCAATCCGGCCCCGGCAAAGTCACCGACCAGATCATCGATGTCGCGAATACCCGGCTCCGGCACGAGTTTGGACGGGCGAGCATCCAGCAGGCCGATGGTGCGGCGGATATCGGCCATGGCCTGCCTGCCGAGTCGCTCGGCATCGACCAGTGCGTCCACCGCTTCGTCCACGTCGCGATCGGTCTGCAGCGCGTGCCGGGCGGCGGTCAGATGCAGCAGCGTGATGCTCAGCGAATGCGCGATGACATCGTGCACCTCGCGCGCGATGCGGCTGCGTTCCGCGTCGGCGGCCCGTTCGGCCCGGATCTGCTGGCTCTCGCGTTCCTGGTACAGAAATTTGCGCTGGTACTGCAACATCACGCCGACCAGCCAGCCGAGTGCGATCCCGACGATGTACATCTGCAGGCCCTGCAACCGCTGACCCGTCACGCTCCACATCAGATGACCGGCCGCGTCGAAGGCCGTCAACTGGAGTACCGCGACCACCGCGAACAGCGCACTGAAGCGTTTTCGCACAATCGCCGCGACCTCGCCGACCATCACCACCAGGATGAACGGGGAGAAGTCGGACGATACCGGCTGGGTGAGCATGATCGCCGTCGCGACCAGGCCGGAGACCGCGAGCAGGATCGGGCTCGGGGTCACACCGAAGAAACAGAACAGCGGCACCGACAGGAAAACCAGGATGAGCGCGAGAATCGGCAGCGCGGTCGGAAAATAGTCGTGGCGCTGAATGATCGCGCCCACACCGACCACGAGCAGGGCCGCATCGGCGCTGATCATCACCGAGGGCGGGTAGTCGAACGGCAACTCTTCGAGATTGCGGCGCAGGACCGCGATCGGATCGCGCACGAAGGCCGCGAACCGGTCCCGGACGCGCCCACTCTCGCGGAACGGTATCGCCGGTTGGGCGCCCGCCGACGAGCCGATGGCGTGGGTCACATCCATGTTGTAAGGCTAACCGCCAGGTCGAGACCGGTGCATCGTGCTCGGAGCGGGGTCCGACTCCTACCGCGGTAGGAGATCGATTCGCGTCCCTGGCACGAAGACACCATATTTTCCCGTCCGTAGCGTGAGATCTACCAAATCACGGAAGGGCATATGCCATGTCCGATCATTTCGAGCGACCTGCAAGCAATCGCCACGGCGATCATTTCGAGCGACCTGCAAGCAATCGCCACGGCGATCGATTCGAGCAACACAGCAGTCGCAATGGCTGGGAAGATCAGCACCGCCGCACCGAGATCGTGCACACCGTGCTCACCCGCGCGGCCACCGATCCGGCCAGTCCCGACCTCTTCGCGGAGATCCCGGACCTGGATCGGCTGTTCGGCGGTCGGGAGGGCCTGTTGCTCGCGTTGCGATATCGATGGAATATCCATCTCGACGCGAAATTGGACCAGGCGCTGGTGCAGGGCCAATCCGCAGTCGAGGCCTATCTCGAACTCGCCGCCGAACAGCCCGCCCTGCGCGCCGTGCTCGATGCGCAATATCGTCGCCAGGGCCGGGCAGCCGAGGCGATGGCACGATAACGCCTCGTGCGACACAATCGAACAAGATCGAATAACTGAGAAAGAGGTGGGGGACCGCGATGTCGGACCAGGCCATGCTGGAACTGACGGATATCACCAAGGAATATCGCGTCGGCGAACAGACGGTGCGCGCGCTGGACGGCATCAGCCTGCGCATCGAATCCGGTGAATTCACCTCGATCATCGGGCCGTCCGGCTCGGGTAAGAGCACGCTGCTACATCTGCTCGGCGCGCTCGACACTCCCGACTCCGGTTCGATCCGCTTCCAGGGCGAGGAGATCGGCGGCCTCGACGATGAGCGGCAGTCCGAATTCCGCCGCCACCGTGTCGGTTTCATCTTCCAGTTCTTCAATCTGCTGCCGACCCTCACCGCCTGGGAGAATGTCGCGATTCCGAAGTTGTTGGACGGCACCGGATTGCGCAAGGCCAAGCCGCGCGCACTCGAACTGCTCGACCTGGTCGGGCTGAGCGAGCGGGCCGCCCACCGGCCCGCCGAATTGTCCGGCGGTCAAATGCAGCGGGTCGCGGTGGCGCGGGCGCTGATCATGGATCCGCCGCTGATCCTGGCGGACGAACCGACCGGCAACCTGGATTCCAAGACCGGTGCGTCCATCCTGAAATTGCTCGGCGAAATCGCGGGCAACGGTAATTCGGTGGTGATGGTGACCCACGATATGGGCGCGATCGGATATTGCGACCGGGTGATCACGTTGCGCGACGGGCAGATCGGCTCCAATGACAAGGTCGATATCGCCACGCGGTCGGTGCGCGCGTGATCGGCGCGGCATGGGATCGGCTGCGCCTGTTCAATATCGGTGAACTGCTCGCCCACCGCGGCCGCACCTTCATGTCGTTGACCGTGATGGCCGTTTCGGCATCGCTGCTGGTCGCGGTGTTCAGCATTTCCGGTTCGGTCACCGGTTCGGTGGACCGGCTCACCCGCAGTCTCGGCGGCAAGGCCGTGCTGGAGGTCACCGGGATCACCGACGCGGGCTTCGATCAGCAGGAACTGCAACGGATCGCGACCACACCCGGCGTCGACAAGGCGGTGCCGATGTTGCGCGCGCAGGTCGGATCCGGTGCCGATAAGGCACTACTGATCGGCGCCGACACCAGCATCACCGCACTCGGCAGCGATCTGGGTGGGCCGATGGCCGCACAGGCGAGCAAGTTGCTCACCGTGCCGAACGGTGTCCTGGTCGGAGCCGGGATGGGGCGCGCCGAGGGTGAACAATTCCCGCTCGGCTCCGGAACCGTCACCGTCGCAGCGGTTCTCGACAAGAAGACCTCCAAGCAACTCAACGGAGGCCACATCATCGCCGCCCCGCTCGGGCTCGCACAGAAACTCACCGACCGCGTCGGGCGGCTGGACTCGATCCAGATCATCGCGACCGCTGGCACCGATGTGGACCAGTTGCGCGAGACGCTGACCAAGGTGGTCGACGGCCGGGCCGTGGTCGCCGATCCCGGATTGCGCACCGCACAGGCGGCTGGCGCCATCCAGATCGTGCGGTACTCGACGGTGACGGCCTCGGCGGCGGCCCTGATCGTCTCGGCATTCCTGATCTACAACGCGATGAGTATGGCGGTCGCCCAGCGCAGACCCGTGTTGTCGATGCTGCGGGCCATCGGCGGCAAGCGCGGGCCGATGGTGCGCGATCTGCTGGTGGAGGCGGCGCTGCTCGGCGTGCTCGGCGGGGTGGGCGGCGCGGTGATCGGTGCCGTCATGGGTGGCGTCGCGATCGGCAAACTGCCCACCGCCATCATGCAGTCGGTGGAGGCACGCACCGAATATCTGGTGCCCGGCTACGCGATTCCGGTGGCGATCGGAGCCTGTGTGGTAGCCAGCGTCGTGGCGGCCGCCGTCGCGGCGCGCCAGGTGTACAAGGTCGAACCGATCGAGGCGTTGGCGCCGGTGGGGGCGGCGCGCACCGATGCGACGAGTGCGGCACTGCGCTGGGCCTCGATCGTGCTCGGCGTCGGCCTGATCGTCGGCGCGATCGTCATCGCCGAAGCCGACCTGGGCCGTACGTCGCTGGCGGCGATCTCGATGTCGTTCGCGGGGGCGGTGGCTCTGTGCTTCGCCGCCACCGGGCCGATCGTGCGGGGTGCCGCGGCGATCGCCGGACGCTTCGGCGCGCCGGGCACGCTCGGGGCCACCACACTCGAACGCGCACCGCGGCGGGTGTGGGCCACCGCGATGACGGTGATGATCGGCGTAGCCGCGACCGTCGCGATGGGTGGGGGCTCGCGCAATATGGTGGATTCGGCGACCGCTTCGTTCGCGGGCTTCGCCGATACCGATCTGTTCGTCAGCACCAGCTCGATGGAGCAGTTCCCGACCGGGCCGTTGCTGCCCAACGGATTACGCGAGAAGATCGCCGAGGTGCCCGGGGTCGAGAAGGTGGGGCCCGCGCAGATGGCCTTCGCCACCCTCGGCACCGGGCGGGTGATGCTACAGGGCTATCCGAGCGAGGCCGACGAATCCGAGACCGGTTCGGTGAGTCGAGAGGTCATGGCCCACTTGGCCACCGGGCAAGGTGTCGCGATCTCGCGGGATGTCGCGCGATCACTCGGCATCAGCGCCGGGGCGGAACTGACCCTGCCGACCCCGACCGGCAACCACACCGTGCGGGTGCTGGATGTGATTCCGTACATCTCGGCCATCTCGGGTGTGGTGGTGATGAATCTCGACCAGATGCGCGCGTGGTATCAGCGGCCGGGCGAAACCGTGCTCGCGGTGCATTTCCAACCGGGCGTCGACAAGTCGGCGGTGCAAGCCGCTGTGCGGCGGGTTGTGCCCGCGGATATCCATGTCGATACCGGCGCGCAAGCGGTCATCGCGATCTCTTCCAGTCTGCGGCAGGGCTCGGCCATCAGTTATGCCATTCTGTGGATCGTGGTACTGGTGGCCACCGTGGCACTGCTGAACACCCTGATGCTCTCGGTCCTGGAACGCCGCCGCGAGCTCGGCGTCCTGCGAGCCATGGGTACCAGCCGCAAGTTCCTGCTGCGCTCGGTGCTCGCCGAGGCCGTCGGCATCGGATTCATCGGCGCGGCAATAGGTCTCGCGGTCGGCGCGGCAATCCAGTATCTGGCGACCGTCGCCACCGGGCACGCGTTGACAATCGACATCGAGTACCAGCCGAGTCCGATGCTGCTGGTCTACGGCACCGCCGCTCTGGCACTGGCACTGCTCGGATCGATTCCGCCCGCCTTGCGTGCGGCACGGATGCCGATCGTGGAGGCACTTGCGGTCGACTGAGTCCGGTCGGGCTGTCGCATTGCGTGCGGCCGCCCGATCGGTTTGTTCGGCGGACGATTACAGCGGTGGCGACTCATATGCCGGATTCCCTAGCGGCATCCAACTCGGCTGTCCGGCAGGCGATTACGGCCGTTCGGTGCCCACCGCAGTCCACGCGCCGCAAGCTGGAGGCCGATCCCGCGGCGCTTGTCACACACGCCCGCGATTGCCGAGTCCGGCACGCGGCTAGGGCTGGGCGACGCCCACACCGCGGCGAGTAGGCACACAGCGGAGCGCTCGGTGATCGTCTCGGCGTGGTCGCAGCACGGTCGGGGCTGTCGACTCGTTCCGCGTGGGCAGATCGCCCGATTTCCGACCGAATTCAGCTGTCCGGCAAGTGATTACAGCGGCGCCGCGTCCCACCATGCAGTCAGTGCGTCCTGGGCGGTAGGTGTCGGCGGGACGGTTTGGACGCCCCCGGCGGTGCCGTGGTTGCTCACGTACACCAGGAAATTCGAGCGGGCGGGGTCGGATTCGAAACTCACCACCAGTTTTGCCGTGTGATAGAAGGGCTGGAGGGGGCCGGGCGGGTCCTCTACGACCCAGCGGTGGGTATTCACCGGGATTCCGCTCTTCTTGGCGGCCGTTGCGATATTGGCGGGCAGTGCCTGGACCACGGCTCGGGCGTCGGCGGCGGAGGGGTATTCGAGGATGGTGTAGCTCATCTGCGCGGTGGTCTGGGTTTCGCGATGGCATTCCCATGCGGTGATCCACGGGCTGAATTTCAAGGGTTCGTCCTCGACCCCCAGCGCCTCCCCGGCCTCCGACGCCATACAACGCGCGTCCTGATAGGCCTCGCCGAAATCCTCCTTGCCCTGCGGCACCAGATTCGGAAACAGCCTGCGGCTCTTGGCCAGCGCATCGGACGGAGCGGCCACCGCAGTGGAGGTGACCGGTGGTGGCACCGCCGAATCGGGCGGACCTTCCGAATCCCAGCCGACGACCACGAGTGTGCCCATCACGGCGATCACCGCGGCGACGATGCCGACGGCGATCCAGCCGATCAGCACCGCCGTACTCCGCCCACGATCCGGCGTCGGCTGCGGGGCAACGGCATTCGGCCCGAACGGGGGCGGCGCGGCAGCCGGCGGCATCGCAGCGGGCGGGCCCTGAGTCGGCGTCGGCTGACCCGGCATCGGCGAGCCGGGCGTCGGTTGGCCCTGCGCCGGTGGCCCCGGTGGCGGAGCCGCCTGCTGCGGTGCCGCCGGATAGGCGGCCGCCTGCGGCGCAGGTGCCGCCGGATAACCCGCGGCGTGTGGCGGTACCGGCTGCTGTCCTGGTGGATAGGCCTGCGGCGGCGCGGCGTATCCAGCCGGTCCGACGGCCTGCGTGGACTGTGCTAAGGCAACCTGATCGGCGGGCGTACCGAATCCCGGTGCGGGCGGCGCGGATCCAACGGTCTGTCCCGGGTACGCCGGAGGGAAGCCGGGACTCACCTGCACGGTGGCAACCGGTGGCGCGGTCAACGCGTGGCGGGCCGCTGCGGCGAATTCGACGCAGGTCGCGTACCGGTGCTCGGGATGTTTGGCCATCGCCTTGGCCAGCACGCCATCGAGCGCGGGATTCACCCCCTGTCGTCGGGTAGCCAATGGCGCGGCGACATGTTGCAGATGCCCGCGGATGATGTCGTTCGGATCGGGCGCGTCGAATGGCGCCATGCCGGTGAACAGCCAGTACAGCGCGCACGCCAGTGAATACTGATCGGTGCGGTTGTCCAGCTTGGCTCCGGTCATCTGCTCCGGCGAGGCATAGGACAGGGTCGCGCTGAACATCCCGGTCTGGGTCAGATGAGTGGAGTCCTCACGCAGCCGGGCGATGCCGAAATCGGTCAGGAAGACCCGCTCGCCCTGTCCGCCGCTGGAACGGGCGAGCAGGAAGTTGGCGGGCTTCACATCCCGATGCAATACGCCCATGCCGTGCGCGTAGTCCAGTGCCGCCGCGACACCCTCGATGATCTGCACCGCCCGCTCCGGCGGCAGCGTCATCGGGTCGACGGTCGCCGCGTCGACGCCATCGATGTACTGCATGGAGATCCAGAGCTGGCTGTCCTCGGAGCCGCGGTCGTATACGGCGACGATATTCGGATGGTCCAGATGCGCGGCCAGATCGGCCTCCCGCTCGAAGCGCGCACGCACCTCGGCGTCGGTGAACAGCTCCCGATTCAGCAGCTTCAGCGCCGTCTGCTTACCGAGGCGGGGGTGTCTGGCCAGGTATACCGAGCCCATCCCCCCTTGCCCGAGCAGCCGCTCCACGGTGAACCCGGCGAACACCTCACCGCTGTTCAGCAACGCGACCCCCTTCAGGTGACTGCGGCCCTCGGACATCGGTCATCCGAACGCGTAAACAGAGTTGTGAGCCTACCGGGTAGCCTCTTGGCCACGCCGTTTCGAATTCTCCGGGAAAATCGGCGAAACTATCAACAGGGCGTCAGCACCGTGTCAGCTCCTGGCATGATCCGGTGCTGATCGCGCGACGTCCGGTCACCGACCGGGCGGGTGTGACGAGGATTTTTTCGCACTGCCGATGGAACAACGGGTGTCAGGTTGTGGTGGTGGGGAGAACATGGCGGTGAGGTCTACAAGAACGATGGTGAATTATCGGGTGGCGCTGCGCGGCGCGGCACTCACGGTTTTGGTCACTCTCACCTCCTGCTCGCTGTTGACGAGTACCCACGACGCACCCGCTGAACCGACGCTACCCGTGGAACGGCCCGGATCCTGGCATCCCGGCTGGTCGATCTCGCGGCCCGATTCGCTGGCCGCCGATTTCACCCAACTGCAGCCGAATCTGCCGGGCCAGGTCGGGATGGCCATCATGCCGGTCGGTGGCGGCCGGATGACCATCTTCGGCGACTGGACCAGCGGCATCGCCTGGTCCACCATCAAGGTGCCGCTGGCCATCGCGGCGCTGCGGCACGACCCGACCGGTGTCACCGAATACGCGCACGAGGCGATCACCGTCTCGGATAACGATGCGGCCGAAGCGCTCTGGGAGTCACTCGGCGACAGCGAAGAGGCCGCGCGGGCCGTTCAGGAGGTCCTGGACGAGGCCGGTGACGCGCTGACCAATGTGTACGGACCGAAGACCAGCATGGACTACATCGCATTCGGCGCGACCGAATGGACGCTGGCCAATCAGGTGCGCTTCGCCTCGCAGCTGCCGTGCCTGCCCGAGTCCGGCGCCGTGGTCGAGTTGATGGAACAGATCACGCCGGAACAGCGCTGGGGCCTCGGCACCATCGAGGGCACCGAATTCAAGGGCGGCTGGGGCCCGGACGACGAAACCGGCGTCTACACCGTCCGCCAGTTCGGCATCGTGCCGACCCGATCCGGCGGTGTCGCGGTCGCGCTTGCGGCACAGGCCGATTCGGGCACATTCGAAGATGCGACCGCCCTGCTCGATCGGCTGGCCCGGCTGCTGTCGCGGCACCTCGACGATCTCAACGGCGGTAAGTGCCCGCAGCAGCCGCGCTAGCCCGGGGTGACCAGTCCGGATTCGTACGCGAGTACGACTGCCTGCGCGCGGTCGCGCAGATTCAATTTCGAAAACACCTTGGAGACATGGGTTTTCACGGTCTGCTCGGCGACGAACAGCGTGCTGGCGATCTCGGTATTGGACATGCCCTTGGCGATCAACTCCAGCACCTCACGTTCGCGCGGGGTCAGTGATGCCAGTGCCGGTGTGGGTTTGACGCGGCTGGCGGTGCGGCGGCGGGTGACATCGGCGATGAGGCGACGGGTGACCGTCGGGGCGAGCAGTGCCTGCCCGTCGGCGACCACACGCACCGCACGCACCAACTCCTCCGCGGGCGCGTCCTTGAGCAGGAATCCGCTGGCACCGATGCTCAACGCCTCGTATACGTAATCGTCGATATCGAAGGTGGTCAGCATGAGCACCCGAACCGGCGGGTCGAAACCGGCGGCGAGGATGGCGCGCGCGGCGTCGAGTCCGTTCATCTCCGGCATGCGGACATCCATCAGCACCACATCCGGGCGCAGCCGCTTTGCCTCGGCGACGGCGACCTTTCCATCCGGCGCATCACCGACCACGCTGATATCGGACTGCGCGGCGAGCAGGGCGCCGAAGCCCTGACGCACCATGGCCTGGTCGTCGGCGATCAGAACAGTAATTGCCACGAACGCTCATCCGCCTCTCCGCGTATTCAGGCCATACTAGTCAGGTGCGAGATCAGTAGCGTTCAGGTCCTGCGTCAGGCACGTAACCAGTTGTGGACGTGCCCGACGAGTTACCCATGTGCCAACGAAATCAGTTGCCCAGTAGGCGAATAGCCACGATACACAGCCGCGGAGAGGGCCTATACCGTCGACGTGATGCCGGTCAGATGTCGTTCGCGGCGCTGATTGTCGCAGTAGTCGCCGGATCGAGTTCCGGCTGCGTCGCGGGAAGGATCGGCAGGCGCACTTGCACTTCGAAGCCGCCGTCCGCACACGGGCCCGCCGATACCTCGCCGCCGACCGCGAGCGCTCGGGCCCGCATGCCCGCGAGGCCGTGACCGCCGTTGCCGACCGGACGGGCGACGGTGGCGCTCAGCGCATTGCCGACGCGCAAGTGCAGTGCGTCGGTGTCGACGACAATCGATACCTGCACCGGCGCGCCCGGGGCGTGCCGGGAGGCATTGGACAGCGACTCCTGGACGATCCGGTAGAGCGCGAGGCCGACCGAATCCGGGACCGGATCCAGCAGCCCGTCGACGGTCCAGTCGATGCGCACACCGGCGCGGCGCGCGCCCTCGAATAGGCCGAGCACATCGGCGGCTTTCGGTTGCGGTGCGTGTTCGGGCTGCTGACCGTCGCTGCGCAGGACGCCGAGCATGCCGCGGATCTCGTTCAATGCCTCGCGGGCGGTCGCGCCGATGGATTCGAATTCCGCGCGGGCGGCGGGCGTCACACCCTCGACCCGATACGGCGCCGTCTGGGCCTGCACCACGACGAGGGACATGTGGTGGGCGACGACATCGTGCAGGTCACGGGCAATGCGGGCCTTCTCCTCCAGAATCGCGCGCCGAGCCCGCTCCAGCTCGTTCTCCTCCTCCTTGGCCAGCAGCTGTTTGCGCGACTGCACCAGCCAGCGCACCAGCATCGCGAACAGCACGACGGCGGCGAAGGCGATGGGCCAGGCCCAGGCGGCGCCGGAGATATCGCCGTCGCTGGTCATCGTGGTGGCCAGCAGCAGGGAGGTCGCGCCCCAGGCCACCGCGACGATCGGGACCGCCGCGCGCAGGGCCACCGCGAACAGCAGCGCGAACAGGCACAGAATGTGCACGACCTGGATCGGGATCTGATTATTCGGCTGATTCGGGATGGCCAGGGCGATGAGCAGGGCCGAACCCGCGGATATCGCCCAACCCAGCGCCGGATTCAGCCGGATCAGCAGGATCGGGAATGCGGCGAGCGCGGCAATGAACGGCTGCACCGCGACCGGTACGTCATGGGTGAGGTGCAGGGTCGGCCACGCGACGGCGTAGAAGATCACCGCGAGCAGCACGGTGCACGCGTCGAACCACATCCGCGCGTTCATCCCCTTGATCCAGCTACGCCGTTTTTCCCTCATGGCTACGACAGTAGGAAGCCGGGCGGTCTGGGTCCTCATACCCACGGGTGAATTCCGTGCCAGTACCGGAGTGGGAGGTCTCGCGTGCGCTCCCCCGGCGGCACGGGCAGCGAAACCGCTCCGCGGCGTGAGGTGGCGTAGCGGGGGCGATTCCTAGCGTCGAGCACCATGAGCACACCGACCATCGCTGCCGGCGCCCGAACCCGATCCATCGCACGACGCTCTGCCGCATTGACGGCGGCCGCGCTGACCACCATGGCAGCCACCATCATGTTGGCACCCGCGGCGCATGCCGCCACCGTCGAGCGGCCGGTGGAGGATGCCGCGATTGGTGCCGCCGTGCTCGAGCTGACCTCGGGCGGGCCGGGATCGGTCGCCGTGATTCCCGCCGACTTCGCGGAGCGGTTCGGTTATCGGCCCGCCGTTGTGGATGGGCTGCTGGTGAATCCGGACGGGGATTGCTCGTCACCGGTGACATTGCCCAGCGAATTCGAAACCGCTTGTAAGGCACATGATTTGGGATATGACCTGCTGCGCTATGCGGATGCGCACGGGCAGCCGCTCGGCGGGTGGGCCAGACAGGCGCTGGATGCGACGCTGGATGCGCATATGCACGAGGCGTGTGCGGCGCGCGTGGACGGGTTCTCGCGGGGGCGGTGCAACGCGATGGCGAGTATCGCGGATACCTTCGTCGATCTGAATTCGCGGCGGCAGGGCTACGGGGTACCGGTTGTCGAATCGACGCTCGGGGCATCGGGTTCCGGAGGTAGCGGGTGGCCGGGTTGGGTCGTCGGCGGCGGTACGCTCGGGTTGGGGGCGGCCGGGTTGCTGCCGTTCGTCGGGCGACGGCTCGATGAGCGGGCCCGACGCCGTTCTCCGTCGAGCGGAGTTTCGAATCGTATCGGCGCTCTGGGGATTCGGGCATGAGCACGTCGATCATGACCAGACCGGTATCGGCCCAGGATAGTTCGCCCAGCATTTCGCCGCACCGAGGCAATCGATGGAAGACGATCGTCACCAAAGGATTTCACCGCGGTACGCATCCACGGATCGGTACGACGCTCGGAATCGGCCTCGGCACCGTGATATCGCTCGCTCCCGGCCTACTTCCTCGCACACCGAGTACCCAGGCCGTATTGACCGGGCTGCTCGCCGCCCTTGCGCTGGCCGCTGCGGGAGCTCTTCGATTTGCCGTGCGGCGCTGGGATTTCGATATCAACCGTCGGTTGGTTCGATTTCGCGCACCGTTGCTCGGTCTGACCACGATCGCCGTCGTCGGGATGGTCGCGCAGGCGAGCCATTGGCAGAACCGGTTGCGTGCGGCGATGGGTACGGAGCTGATCGGTCCGGACTACTGGCTGTGCTGGGCCTTCATATCCGTAGCGATTGTCGGGGTACTCACCGGAATCGTCCGCGTGGCCGGGTGGTGCGCGTGGAAGTTGGGCTGGACGCGCGGCATCGCGGTGGGTGTCGTCGCGGCGTCGATGCTCTACCTCGTGGGGATACCCACGGCTGTCGACTGGCGACGCAGTGCCTACGCGGCTGCCAATGCGACGATCGATCCCGAACTGGTGCAACCGGTTTCGTACATCCGGTCCGGGAGCGCCGGATCCGCGATCAGCTGGCTGTCACTGGGCGCACAGGGGCGCAAGTTCGTTGCCGGATCACCCGCCGGACCGAGACGGGTGTACGTCGGACTCGACTCCGCGCCCGACCTCGATTCTCGTGTGGCCCTTGCCATTCGGGAGTTGGAGCGGTCCGGTGGATTCGAGCGGTCGAATATCGTGCTCGCGGTGCCGACCGGGTCCGGATGGATCGATGCGAATGCGGTGCGCGGCTTCTACGAACGCTTCGGCGATGATGTCGCCCTCGTCGGAATGCAGTACTCCTACGCCCCCAGCTGGGTGACCTTCGTCTTCGGGCGCGACGATGCGGTCGCCTCCGCGCGGGCGCTGTTCGATGCCGTGGAGCGTCGCATCGGTACGCTCGACCACAAACCCGAGCTCTACGTCTATGGGCAGAGCCTCGGCGCGCTCGGCGGCAGCTCGATATTCACCGACGACGCCGATCAGGATCGCCGGACTTGCGCGACGCTGTGGGCGGGTCCGCCCGCCGGTCAGGTGCATCGGGCGGGCGCGACGGTATTGGCCAACAGCTCGGATCCGGTGGTGCACTGGTCGCCGTCGCTGCTGTGGCGCGCGCCCGAACTCCGCGATGTCCGGGTGGATGCTCCTGCGCCGCAATGGCTTCCGGTGGTCAGCTTCCTGCAGACCAGTGCCGATCTGCTCGCCGCGCTGAATGCGCCGCCGGGCCACGGCCACCGCTACGGCACCGATCAGGGCACCGCCATGGGCCGCTGCTGATCATGCTGCCGAGAGGCTTGATCGCCTATAGAACATGTTCTAGTTTGCTAACCATGCCCTTTGTCATCGATGCCACCGTCGAGATCGACGCCCCCGCCGAACTGGTGTGGCAGGTGATCACCGACCTCCCCCGCTACGGCGAGTGGAACCCCTTCTGCATCGAATGCCGCAGCACCCTCGTCCCCGGCGAACCGATCGATATGCTGGTCGCGCTCTCCGGCCCCAAGCCGCGCCGCCAGCGCGAATGGATGGTCTCGCACACCCCGGGCACCGAACTCAGCTACTCGATGAAGCCGGTCCCCCTCGGCGCCCTACACAGCCTGCGCTCGCACCACGTCACCCCACTCGGCGCCGACCGCACCCGCTACGAATCCCACTTCGAACTCGGCGGCTGGCTGCACCCCCTGGTAGTGGCCACCCTCGGCAAAAACCTCCAGCGCGGGTTCGCGGGCATGACCGAAGGCATCCAGAAGCAAGCCGAATCCCTGCGCGCCCACTGACGACGCACCCGTCTGATCCTGAGATCCCGGCGCGGCTGCGGCACGCCTACCCGAGTACGTCGCAGACCGCCACGAGGCCCGATACGCCGAGCCTCGTACGAGAACATGCGCGAAACCGACTGACGGCCGCGCCGGGCGAAACTTCGGGCTCCATGCCGAGCCCCGAGACCCCTTGTCCGCTCTCGAACCAAGGTCCGCAAGAGCGCGCGATTCAACCACAGCAGAGCACGCAATCGAGCTCGACACCGAACCCTCAGATCCCCGAACCACGCTCGAACGAACATCCGCAAGAGCACGCGAGTCGGATGAGCCGAGACACGCAGTTCGAGCTCGACACCGAACCCTGAGACGTCCCGAACCACGCTCGAACGAACATCGGCAAGAGCACGCGAGTCGGATGAGCCGAGACACGCAGTTCGAGCTCGACACCGAACCCTGAGACGTCCCGAACCACGCTCGAACGAACATCCGCAAGAGCACGCGAGTCGGATGAGCCGAGACACGCAGTTCGAGCTCGACACCGAACCCTGAGACGTCCCG
>NZ_JBFAWD010000010.1:276772-297053 GCF_040680135.1 Nocardia sp. NPDC052112
CCGAGCCGCTCTCGTACGAGCATTCGCATCGGCGCATGTGTCGACCGCACCGGGCGGAACTCGGAGTCGATGCCGAGCCTCGAGAGACCATGGCCCGCTATCGGACGAATGTCCGCGGCGACGCCGGTCGACCGTGCCAGCGCGGGCAACCAAAGCACGGCTCGGAGTCGTGCGAAATCCCGGCACACGCTCGAGCGAGCGTCTGCGGGAACGGGCGGATCGACCGCGCGCAGACACGCAGTTCGAGTTCGACACCGAACCCTGAGCTATCCCGAGCCGCGCTCGCACAGACGGGTGTGGGAGTGTGTGGACCGACGATCGCCGTTGCGACATCTCGAGTTGCCGGGCGTGCGCGGGGGTTGATGGTGGATCAGGAGTGTGATCAGGGTCTCGTCCGGGTAAAGGCCGGGTGGGGGAATGCGGGTCCGGGTCGGGTGGTTGTGTGGGCGGTTCGATGAAACGGATCGGATCCACCGCAAGAGAAGGGATTTCTTCGTGCGTTCAGTTCGTGCCCTGGTAGCGCTGTTGTTGCTGCTACTGCCCGCCACGGTCGGTACCGCGGGCGCGAATCCGCCGAAGCCATTCGTTTGGACGACAGTCTGGGCGACCTCCGCGCATCGGCCGAGCAAGGCATCCGTAGTCAACTGGGCCGAGACCGGATTCGCGAATCAGACGGTGCGCCAGGTGGTTCGGGTCAGCGACGGCGGTCTGGCCACCCGGGTGCGGCTGACCAACCGCTACGGGACGACACCGCTCGCGGTCGCGGGTGCGACGATTGCCCGCAGCGCCGCCGATGGCGCGATCCGTCCGGAGACGGTGCAGAACCTGACGGTCGGCCTCGCACCGTCGTTCCACATCGCGCCGGGAGCCGATCTGGTGACCGATCCGGCCGTGTTGCCGCTGGCGCCGCTGGAGTCGGTCACCATCACCCTGTACCTGGCCGAACCGACCGGCCCGGCGACCCAGCACGCCCAGTCCTTCGCGACCACCTACCGGGCCAACGGCGACCACCGCGCCGACGCGACCGCCGCGGCCTTCACCGAGACCAGCCAATCCTGGTATTACCTGGCGGGCGTCGAAGTCGCGAATCTCGCACCGCCGCGCTCCGCCGTGGTGGCCTTCGGCGATTCGATCACCGACGGCGTCGGCTCCACGGGTAACGCCGACAACCGCTACCCGGACGAACTCGCCGAACGCCTGGACGCGGCGGGCACACCGCGTGCCGTGCTGAACGAGGGTATCGGCGGCAATCGCGTCACCGTGGATTCCAGCTGGCTCGGTGACAGCGCTCGGACCCGTTTCCGGCACGATGTGCTCGACCAGCCCGGTGTCGGCACCGTGATCATCCTGGAGGGCACCAACGACATCGGCCTCAGCTCCGGTGCGATCGCAGCGGACACCGTCGTCGACGTCTCCCCCGAACAGCTCATCGCCACCTACCGAGACCTGATCCGCCAGGCCCGCGACGCCGGACTCCGGGTCCTCGGCGCGACCCTGCTCCCCTTCGGCGATTCGCCCTACTTCAACGAAGCCGCCGAAACCAAACGCCTCGCGGTCAACGAATGGATTCGCACGGCAGGCGAATACGACGACGTCGTCGACCTCGACGCCGCCCTCGCCGACCCGACCAACCCGCACCGCCTGGCCCCCGCCTACGACAGCGGCGACCACCTGCACCCCAACGACGCCGGGTACCGCACCATGGCCGCAACCATCGATGTCGCCGACATCCGCTGACCCGCGCTGCCCTCCACCCAACCGGGGGAGGGCATGGCCGTATCACCACCCGAACGTGCGCGGTACGCCGAATCACCTTGATCCACAACCTATCTCGGGATAGCCGCACCGCGAATCCGATGCGTTTCCCGGCCGGCGAGCCAGGCGGGAGAGCAGGCCCAGATCATCACCACCCAACCGAACACTCCGATCCACCCCTTTGTCGGGATCGCCTCCGCGTCAGCTGCGGATCCCGGCCAGCGGGCTGACGGAGAGCAGGCCGGCATCCCCGGCGGCCCGAGCGCTCGGCCCGCCGAATCACATTGATCCACAAGCTATCTCGGAATCCACAGCCAGCTGGCTGTGGATCCCCGCCTGCGGACCGGTCGGCACCAACGGGCGAGGTCGGCATCGAATACGACTGTCGTGACGGCACCGATGCCGGGGCACACGGCGGTCAGGACGCGAGGTGGGCCAGTGCGGCTTCGAGGATGGCGTCGGCATAGGACTCGGGCAGGCCGGGCAGGCCAAAGAGACCACCGGGATTCGCGCCCGGATGGACACCAATTTCTATGGCGCGCTGTGGGTTTCGCAGGCCAGGCGGTACCGAGCGCCCATTCCTCTCGAATTCACGTGGGTGATCGAGACGAATGGGCGCCCAGGCCAGCTCTTGTCAGGCGATCGGCCCGCGCGCGGCCTCATACGCCGCACCGACGCGGTACAGCCGATCATCGGCCAGCGCGGGCGCCATGATCTGCAAACCCACCGGCATCCCGTCGTCCTTGCTCAATCCGGACGGCACCGACATCGCCGCATGCCCCGCCAGATTCGTGGGCAGCGTGCACAGATCGGACAGGTACATGGCCAGCGGATCGTCGACCTTCTCGCCCAGCTTCCACGGGGTGAACGGGCTGGTCGGGGAGACCAGGACGTCGACCTGCTCATAGGCCTTGTCGAAGTCGCGGGCGATCAGCGTGCGCACCTTGAGCGCCTGACCGTAGTAGGCGTCGTAGTATCCGGCCGAGAGCGCGTAGGTGCCGATCATGATGCGGCGCTTGACTTCCGGGCCGAATCCGGCGGCGCGGGTCGCGGCCATGACCTGCTCGGCGCTGTGGTTGCCGTCGTCGTCTACGCGCAGTCCGTAGCGCATGGCGTCGAAGCGCGCCAGGTTCGAGGACACCTCGCTCGGCAGGATCAGGTAGTAGGAGGCGAGCGCGTATTCGAAGTGCGGACAAGACACTTCGACGACCTCGGCACCCAAATCCTTCAGCACGCCGACGGCCGCATCGAACGATGCGATGACGCCCGGCTGGTAGCTGTCGGAGTGTAGTTCCTTCACCACACCGACCTTCACGCCACGCAGATCACCCTTGGCGCCCTCGCGGGCCGCGGCGACCACCGGCGGCACCGGCACATTGCGGGAGGTGGAATCGCGCGGGTCGTACCCGGCGACCACCTCGTGCAGCAGCGCGGTATCGAGCACGGTGCGACCACACGGCCCGCCCTGATCCAGCGATGACGCGCACGCGACCAGACCGAACCGGGAGACGGTGCCGTAGGTCGGCTTGGTGCCAACGGTCGCGGTCACCGCGGCGGGCTGCCGAATCGAGCCGCCGGTGTCGGTACCGATCGCCAGCGGCGCCTGATGCGAAGCCAGCGCGGCCGCCGAGCCGCCGCCCGAACCACCCGGAATCCTGGTGGTATCCCACGGATTCCGGGTCGGACCGAAGGCCGAGTTCTCGGTGGAGGAGCCCATCGCGAACTCGTCCATATTGGTCTTGCCGAGAATCGGGATGCCCGCGGCGCGCAGCCGGCTGGTCAGCGTCGCGTCGTACGGCGCGACCCAGCCTTCGAGAATCTTCGAGGCACATGTGGTCGGCATATCCGTGGTCGTGAAAACGTCCTTGAGCGCCAACGGAACTCCGGCCAGCGGTGAGGCGGGCGTCTCGCCCGCGGCGAGCGCGGCATCCACCGCGGCGGCCGCACCGAGCGCCTGGTCTCCGGCCACGTGCAGGAATGCGTGGTACTCACCGTCGACGGTGGCGATCCGATCCAGATGCGCCTGGGTGACCTCCACCGACGTGACCTCGCGGCTATGGATCTTCGCCGCCAGCTCGGCGGCCGACAATGCGGTCAGATCGCGCCCACCCGTCGCCCGACCGCCACCCCCCACGGAATCGCTACGCGATGCTGAACTCATTCGCCCTCTCCCAGAATCTGCGGAACCAGGAACCGCTGGTCCTCGACCGCCGGAGCGCCCGAGAGCGCCTCCGCTGGGGTCAGGCACGGGATGACCTGATCCGGACGCGTCACATTGGTCGCCGGATTCGGCGACGCGGTCGCCGGCACATCGGCGGCGGCGACCTCGGAGATGGTCCGCACGTGACTCAGGATCGAATCCAACTGACCGGCGAACTGATCGAGTTCGGCTTCGGACAGGGCGAGCCTGGACAGCCGGGCGAGGTGTGCGACCTCGTCGCGGGAGATGGCGGGCACCGCGGACCCCTTTCGGCATGGTTGAGCTTGGTGAACGGCCACCGAACAGCCTAGCGACTCCCCACTGTGTAATTTTCACAGGAGCCGCACATGCGACGACACACCCCACCGGCTAGCGTGACACGCCGCGGCCGCGCGAATTCACGATGTGGCATCCGTCACTGGCCGCACTTCGAGTCGATAACCCGGACTCAGGGGTGTAAGTATTGCGTGACCCGGGTATCCGTTTCACAGCCTCGGCCGCCAAGGAAAGGAACGCGCGTGTCTTACCTGCTCCGCGTGCAACTTCCGGATCGACCGGGAAGCCTCGGTGCGCTCGCGCTCGCACTGGGCTCCGTCGGCGCCGACATCCTCTCCCTCGACGTGGTCGAGCGGGGTGCGGGATTCGCGGTCGACGATCTCGTGGTCGAGGTTCCGCAGGGTGCGCTACCGGACACATTGATCACGGCCGCCGAATCGATCGGCGATGTGCATGTGGACTCCATCCGCCCATATTCCGGTGTGCTGGACACCCACCGGGAACTCGAGCTGATCGATCAGGTCGCCAGCGCACGCGACGATCGGCTGCAGGTGCTCGTCGACGGTGTGCCGCGAGTGCTGCGCGTCGGCTGGAGCACCATCATCGATATCGGGCCGCAGGGCGCCTACCGCGTCGTCGGCAGCCAGAGTGCACCGCAGACGCAGGCCGGTTCGGCACCGTGGATGCCGCTGGAGAAACCTGCCGTGCTGGATCCCGAGGGCGATTGGGTGCCGCAGATCTGGCGCGATATGGACACCAAACTGGCCGCCGCGCCGCTCGGCAATACCGGCAAGGTGCTGCTGCTCGGACGACCCGGTGGACCCGACTTCCGGCCCTCGGAGATCGCACGGCTCGGTTATCTCGCCGGGATCGTCGCAACCGTCTTGGGCTGAGACCGATCAGGCCGAGAGATCCAGCCGCAGCACCGACAGCCACTCGCCCGCCTCGGTCTTCCAATCCCGTTCCGGCACCGGGACGAAACCGAATCTGTCGTAGATCCGCCGTGCGTCGACCATGGCGGGCATCGTGGTGAGCACCACGGCGGCAAAGGATTCGGCGCGCGCGGTCTCGAGCACGGTGCGCACCAACGCCGTTCCCGCACCTAGCCCGCGCGCCGACTTCGACACGGCGAGCATCCGGAACTCCAACTCCCCCGGTCGGGCGATCTCGGCATACGGTGTGCCGGGGCGGGCCACCGCCAGCGAGCCGACCACCCGATCGTCGTGCACGGCGACCAGCACCTGCGCCGCACCCGCGCGGTGGGTGATATCGGCGAGTTGGGTGACATACGGGCTGCCGGAGCGAACGTAGCCCTCGCCGACGTAGACCTCGACCGTCAGGTCACCGACCGCGTCATATTCGTCGGGGCGAGCGTCCCGAATGACGACCTGAGAGCCCTGCACATCCATACCGGCATCCTCCCACCGCCCGAGCAGCCGTTGCGCAACAACCCGGTCGGTCGAGACCCGCACCGCAGGGCCGGGCGGGCGCGCCGACGCGACAGGTCAGTCGGTCCGCACCTCGCGGCGGGTCAGGACCCGAGCCCCGGACGCCCGCCCGGATGCGAGATCTGCCAGCGTTCCGGCTTGCCGGAGGGGTAGACGACCGGGATCAGATCCCCGATGGCGGGCCAGCTGTTCACGTCCCACACAAAGCGGCCGTACACCACGGTGCCGGGCACCGACGGACCGGTCAGGTTGCCGGTGATGGTCACGTACTGCTCGCCCATAGCGTCGGGCCGCGGGCTCACTCCGGTGACATACAGCGTCCCCGTCTCGGGATTCATCAGCCGGACCTCGTTGCGCCCACGCAAGTAGAGCATGACCACCGCCACCAAGGCGCCGACCATGATCACCAGCATTGCGAACTGCACCATGGCGACCATGCTATTGGTCCGGGCGCGCAGACAGCCCGCGCCGCTCGGCACGGCGGCAGCGACGGACACCAGCGCAGCACGCTCATGGGTAGCGCCAACCGCAGCACACCACCCGCGCTCGATCCCACGGCAGCGACACCAGCGCGGCCCACCAACCAGCAACGCCGACCGCGATCGGTCCCAGCACAAACCACGGCACCGCCAGCCAGGGCAGCAACCGACGCCAGCGCAGCACACTCGCCAGCATCACGAACAGCACCGAGCCACCCATGCTCGGCCCAGGTAAACCGCGCCACTTCTGGGCACGGCAGCGACCGACACCAACGCAGCACGCTCACCGGCAGCGATGAATGGCCTCATGCGGCCGATGCCACGGACTACAGCGCGGCGAGTTCGCTGGTGCCGTAATCGGTGCGGCGGATCTGCCAGACGGCGGTGCGGGTGCGCTGTGACCGACCATTCGTGCGATCTATCAACGAGCGATTGTTCGTGGTGAAGATCAGTTGCGCGCCCCGGGAATTGGTTTCCGGATTCTGGAAGAGCTGGATCAGCCGATCGGTCTCCTCGGCCGGCAGATGTGTGCCGATATCGTCGATCGCGAGCACCCGGCCGGAGTCCAGCGCGTCGAGCATGGTGGGCAGCAAACGCAGCATCGAGAGGGTGGCTGCGGATTCCTCGGTGATATCGAAGGCGGAGTCGATGCCGGTGTGCACCAGTCCGAGGCCGACGCCGCGACGCTCGACCATCCGGGTGTAGAGGGCATCGCGTGCCGCCTTCAGATTGCTCAACTCGCGTTCGAGCATGACCTCGGTGATGCCGTTCTCCCGCAGCAACTGGTCAGCATGTGCGGGCGAGGTCGCACACAACTCCACCTGTTTGGCCGTTCCCGCGATATCCGCGTCTAGTTCGCGCAGATAGTCCGCGTACATCGGGTCCGGTTCGGCGATCAGCAGATCGGTAATGCCGAGTTCGGCGGTGCGCAGCAGCATCAGCAGCCGCACCGCATGGTCCGGTGCCGCGGACAGGTGACTGCCGAGGCGATGCGCGACCGCCGCCGCATCCGTCGCGCCGTGCTGTACCTCGAGCATCGCGGAAAACCACCGATACGCGGGCACCAGCGCCTCGGCATACATCTGCCCGGCGAGGCTGAGCAGCAACGCATTCGGCCGGACCAGCGGTAACAATGCGGCGATACCGTAGCGCGCGGCCTCGAACATCGGACCGATCTTGATCTGTTCGCCGTTGCGCTCGAACACGATTCGCTTACGTGAGCGCGGATGCGTGTAGAGCCACTCGGCCGTCACATCCGCATTGTCCAAGCGGAATCCATAGGTGTACGGCACACCCTCGGCGACGAAGCTCGCCACGAATTCCGAAGGGCGATCCGGGAATCCGCGGTGCGGTGCGCGCACCGGCCCCGCGTAGGGATCCCAGCCGGTCACCGAATTCAGCACGGCATCGCGCATCTGCCCCAGCGCATCGACCAGACTCGTCTTGCCCGCGGCACTCGCGCCGTGCACCGCCGTCACCGGTACCGCCACCGGCCCGCTCCCCCGGCTCAAACGCAAGTCCTGCCGTTCGGCCAGCGATCTGTGATTCGTCACCTGAAAACTGCGCAGCATCCCGCCATCCTGTCGGTTCGCTCGCCGGACCGCGACACCGCACCCGCGTCACCGGCCGGGACAGCCCTCGCCGCCGGGCTTCCGGCGGACAAATGCGCACGTCGCGCGATACCATGCAGGCGCCGCGGCTATCCGTTGGCATCTGCCGGATATGTATTGATGAGGGATGGTTCAACGATGGAATCGACGATTCGTCGTCTAGTGGCCCGCAGCTCTGTCGCGGCCGCGCTCGCAGTCGGCCCGCTGGTCGTACTCGGCCCACCGCAGGCCACCGCGGAGGCGCCCTGTCCGGACGGTACCGCCCGGATCTTCTTCCACGACGAGACCAACACCTGCCAAAGTGGCGGCACCTACAGTTTCGACGGCACACCGGCACTCGTGAAGGTGTGCTCGGTGGGCAGGGTCCAGGTCATCGTCGACACCACGGTCCAGAAGAGCCGGACCAAGACCAGGACCGACCATCTCGATCTCAGCAACGGTCAGTGCGGACGGGTCACCATCGCCGGTCAGCTCGACTCGACCGTGAGCATCAGCCCCTCCTAGCGTCGGGGCCGAACAGCAACGCGCTGTCGCCGAACTCATGCCAGAGATATCCGGTATCGAGGGCGGTGGCATACGCCTCGTGGACGGTGGCCGCATCCGCTACCGCGACAAGTAGATCCAGATGCGATGCGCCGGGTGCATGCCAGCCGGTAATGATGCCGTCGACGACCCTGGCTGGATGTCGCGTCCCGAGGACCAGTTCGGTCCACCCTCGGGCCGGATGCACGATTCCGTGACGATCGGCTGTGGTCTCCAGCGCGCGCGTCACTGTGGTGCCGACCGCGATGACGCGCCCGCCCGCCGCCTTGGTGTCGTTCACCAGACGTGCGGTCGTCGCCGGTACCGCGAACCGCTCCGGGCTCGGGGGTTCGCCCGCCTCGGGCGAGGAGACCCCGGTGTGCAGGGTGATCGGCGCGATCGCGACGCCCGAGGTCACCAGATCGAGCACCAGTCTTTGCGTGAACGGGCGTGCCGCACTCGGCATTTCGGCACTGCCGGGAATTCGACCGAAGACCGTTGTGTAGTACGACGGCGACCAGCGTTGCGGCACATACGAATAGGTGATCGGATAGCCGTGGGTCGCCAGCAGCCAGGTGGGATCCGCACTGAGTTCGGCGATCCAGAGCCGGCGCGCGCCCGGCAGCCAGGGTTCACGCAGGGTGGCGGCGGCACCTTCCGACAGCTGAATCTCGTGGCCCGGGTGCAGGTCACGAGGATAAGGCGTGCGGTCGCGGGTGCGTACCTCCACTACCCAAAGTCCGTCGCAGCCGCCGAAGGTGTCCGGTGGACCACTCGCCCCGTCGACGAGCGCATTGAGCCAGGTGGACAGATGCAGCGTGACCGGCATGCCGTCGAGAGTGCCGTCGACCGCGGCGGCCATGGTCGCCGAATTGTTCACCACTACAAGGTCACCCGCGTGCAAATGCCGTGGCAATTCGCGGAATGTGTTGTGGGTGATACGATCCGCCGCCACCAGCATCCGTACCTCGTCGCGGGCCAGTCCACGCGCCTCCGGCGGAGCGGCGGCATTTCGCTCGGGCGGCAGGATATCGGCCCATTCGTTCAACGCGGTCGTCATCGGCCGATCCCCACGGTGAAATCGGCGGCAGTATAGCGGCCGCTCTTGGGCCGTTGCTCGATCAACCGCAGCAGCGCGGGCACGACGGTCTCGGGTTCGGGTCGATCGGAAATGTCGTCGCCGGGAAACGCGGCCTGATGCATTTCGGTACGCATATCGCCGGGATCGAAGGCGTAGATCGACAGCTCCGGATGCTCAGCGGCCAGGATGGCGGTGAGTTGATCCAGGGCGGCCTTCGACGAGCCGTAGCCGCCCCAGTCCGGGTACGGTTCGACGCCCGCATCGGAGCTGACACTCACCGCGACACCATCCGGATCGAGCAGCGGCAGGGCGAACTGGAGAACCGCGAGCGGGGCAATGACATTGGTCCGATACACCAGTTCGAGCTGATCGAGCGGATAGTTCGCCAGCCGCGGCATCGGACTCGGCCCGAGCCTGCTCGCATTGTTCACGACCAGGTCGAGATGTCGGAATTCGCGCGCGGTCTCGGCCAGTTCGGCGCGATGCGCCGGATCGGTGATATCGCCCGGCACCGCGAGAAATGCTTTGCCGAGTTCGGCCCCTGTCCGGGCGAGCCGGTCGGCGCGGCGGGCGGTACCGATTACCCGCCAGCCGCGCCCGATGAGCGAACGCGCAAGAGCGAGCCCGAATCCCGCCGAAGCACCGGTGATCAGAGCGGTAGAGCGGTGAGTCATTTCGAATCTCCTGATAGTTGCCTACCAGTCGATCGTCATACCTGAAGTGAAGTTCAGGTCAAGGATCGTTCGCCGACCGCATATCTACTCCTCGGCTTCGGCGTCCTCTTCGGCTGTCTCCGGCGTCACCGCCGCGGGGCCCGCCTCGAGCAGCTTGCGGAATCCGTCCTCGTCGAGGATCGGCACACCGAGTTCCTCCGCCTTCGCGGCCTTCGAACCCGGCGAGTCACCGATCACGACAAATGCCGTCTTCTTCGAGACCGAACCCGCGGCCTTACCGCCGCGCACCAGGATCGCCTCCTTGGCGCCGTCGCGGGAAAACCCTTCCAGCGACCCTGTTACCACGATCGATAGACCCTCGAGGGTGCGCTCGATGGACTCGTCGCGCTCATCTGCCATCCGCACACCCGCGGCGCGCCACTTGTCGACAATCGCGCGATGCCAATCGACGGTGAACCATTCGGCGACGGCGGCGGCAATGGTCGGACCGACCCCGTCGGCGGCGGCCAACTCCTCCACCGCGGCATCCTGGATTCGATCGAGACTGCCGAATTCCCTGGCCAGCACCCGCGCCGCGGTGGGCCCGACATGCCGGATGGACAACCCGACCAGCACCCGCCACAGCGGCCGATTCTTGGCGGTCTGCAAGTTCTCCAGCAGGCGCTTACCGTTCGCGGACAGGCCGCCGTCCTTATTGGCGAACAGCGTGGTGGTGAGCAGCCGCGCCTCGTCGAGGTCGAACAGATCGCCCTCGTCGGTGATCGCGCCCGACTTCAGCAGATCATTGGCGGCCTCGTAACCGAGCGATTCGATATCGAACGCACCGCGCCCGGCCACATGGAATACCCGTTCCCGCAGCTGTGCCGGGCAGAACTGCTGGTTGGGACAGCGGATATCGGCGTCGCCCTCCTTCTGCGGCGCCAGTTCGGTGCCACATTCCGGACAATGCGTCGGCATGACGAATTCGCGCTCCGCACCGGTGCGCGCGTCGACCACCGGGCCGAGCACCTCGGGAATCACGTCACCGGCTTTGCGGATGGTCACGGTATCGCCGATGAGCACGCCCTTGCGCTTGACCTCGGAGGCATTGTGCAGTGTGGCCATGGCGACCGTGGAGCCCGCTATGGAGACCGGTTGCATGACCGCGAACGGGGTGACCCGGCCGGTGCGCCCGACATTCACCTCGATATTCAGCAGTTTGGTCGTGGCCTCTTCGGGCGGGTACTTGTAGGCGATGGCCCAGCGCGGGGCGCGCGAGGTCGAACCGAGCCTGCGCTGCAAGGCCATTTCGTCGACCTTGATCACCTGGCCGTCTATTTCGTGCTCGATATCGTGCCGATGCTCGCCCCAATAATTGACGCGCTCGATCACCGCATCGATGCCCTGCACCAGTTTGGTGTGCTCGGAGACCGGCAGACCCCAAGCGGCGAGCGCGCGGTAGGCCTCGTGCTGTGAGGCCGGGGTGTAACCCTCGATGCGTCCGAAGCCGTGGCAGATCATCCGCAGCCGACGCCGTGCGGTGACCGCCGGATCCTTCTGGCGCAGCGAACCCGCCGCGGTATTGCGCGGATTCGCATACGGCGGTTTGCCCTCGGCCACGATCGCGGCGTTGAGGGTCTCGAAATCCGCCAGCCGGAAGTAGACCTCGCCGCGCACCTCGAGCAGGTCCGGGATCGGGAACTCCGCGGTCGCGGTCAACTCGCCGGGGATATCCTCGATGGTGCGCGCATTGAGCGTGACGTCCTCGCCGGTGCGCCCGTCGCCGCGGGTCGCGCCGCGCACCAACCGCCCCTTCTCGTAGACCAGGTTCAGGGCGACACCGTCGATCTTCACTTCGCACAGATAGTGCAGATCCGACCCCGTCTCGGCCTCGACCCGGCTCGCCCAGGTGCGCAGCTCGTCGAAGTCGAAGACATTGTCCAGTGACATCATTCGCTCGAGGTGGTCCACAGCCGTGAAATCCGTCGCGAATCCACCGCCGACCAGCTGCGTCGGCGAATCGGGCGTGCGCAGATCCGGATGTGCATCCTCGAGCGCCTGCAGTTGCCGCAGCAGCTTGTCGAATTCACCGTCGGAGATGATGGGCGCGTCCCGCACGTAATACCGGAACTGGTGCTCCCGAACCTCGTCCGCAAGCCGCTGCCACTCCACCCGCTGCTCTGCCGTAGCCGGGTCCGCCGCAATGTCGGTGTCACTCACGCATCGCACATTAGTCGAGCCCACCGACAAGTCACCGCCACATTCCCGCACGTCGCGGCGGACTAACCGGGTAGCGGGTCCGGTCCGAGGTGACGTTGCCCGTTGATCGCGCCCGCCCGTACCGCCGCGAATCCGTAGTCGATCATCGCCGTTTCGTACGCACGCAATGCGGTGATCGGATCGCCATCCGCGGCGGCGTCGGTCAGCGCGGCGGTCAACCGCGCCGCATCGCGCAGCGCGGTGCACGCACCGGAACCCGCCGATCGAACGGCGGCAACACCGTCCGCGCGCCGAGGCGTCAGGAGAAGTCGAGCGATTCCGGCTCTTCGGCGTAGGCACGGGCCACCTCGGCGGCGAGGCGGAGGGCTTGGCGGGCCCATTCCAGCGAGGCACCGGCCAGGCCGCAGGCCGGGGCGACCAGGATCTGAGTGGCCAGCACGGAGCGCCCCAGGCCGAGGCGGTCGATGAGGCGGACGCCGGGTTCGGCGATATCGCGCCAGGTCGGCGGCTTGCCAGGCGGCGCCGTCGGAATCAGTCCGAGGGCCAATTGCTTTCCGGCGTCGAGGGTTTCGCCGATATCGTCGAGCGCGCGGGAGGTGATGGTGGCCGCATCGAAGCCGACGGCGGTGGCCGCGCTGCCGCGCAGGAAGGACAGGGCGGGCACCTCGGCGCAGGTGTGGACCAGGACGGGAGCAGCCTGTGCGGTAATGACCGCATCCAACACCGCCAGCGCTTCCGGTTCGGGGACCGCGCGCACCGTGTCGAGCACGCTCACGCCGCGAAGCGAGCCGGTCAGCACATCGGTCAGTGCCGGTTCGTCCAGTTGCAGCACGACTTGCGCGCCAAGGCGTTTACGCACCTCATCCACGTGCTGGGCGAGACCCTCGGCGAGGGATTCCGAAATATCGCGCACCGCACCGGAATCGGTGAGCACACGATGCCCGACAGGTAGTTCGAGTTGCGCCGCGAGGGTCAGCGGACCGGTGGCCTGCAGCTTCACCGTGCCCGCCGAACCGGCTGTCGCCCAGGCCTCTTCGAGCGCATCCAGATCCGACCGAAGCAGATCACGCGCCCGCCGCGAGACCGCACCAGGCCTGGCCGCCAGCCGATAACCCCGTGTGGTGGTGTCGAATCGCATATCCACCAACAGCGCCGAGACACGGCCGATCATGTCCGAACCCACACCGCGCCCCGGCAATTCGACCAGATGCGGTAGATCCGGTAGCTCACCGATAACGGTGGCCGCGGCCTCCCGCGAATCCGTACCCGGCCACGATCCGATCGCGGTCGCGACCCCACCGGGAATGCGCGTCCTCGCCTCGACCGCGCCCGATTCCGCGGCGAATTCGGTCACTGCGCGGTGCTCGCGCTCGGCACCGATTCCGACGCTGCGCGCAACGTACCGGAAATGGTGCCGCTACCGATCACCTGATCGCCCAAGGCATCCGGGCGATACAGCACGACCGCTTGACCGCGGGCCACACCGGTCAGCGGCTCGCGCAGGCGCACGATCAGCCCGTCGTCGACCGCCTCGGCCACGGCCGGTGCGGTACCACCGTGCGCGCGCACCTGCGCCACGCACTCGATCGGCCCCGCCGGCGCCGCACCGGAAGTCCAGATGGCGCGGTCGGCCTGGACGGTCCACACCTGCAGATCCTCGGCCGAACCGACACGGACGGTGCCGGAGTCGGGATCGATCTCGGTGACATAGCGCGGCTTACCGTCGGCGGCCGGACCCGGCAGACCGAGCCCCTTGCGCTGACCGATCGTGAACCCGTGCACACCTTCGTGATTGCCGAGCACCTGTCCGTCGGCATCGACCACCGCACCCGGCCGGATGCCGATCTTCGCACCCAGGAAGGCCCTGGTGTCACCGGACGGAATGAAGCAGATGTCATGGCTGTCGGGCTTATTCGCCACCGCGAGCCCGCGCTCGGCCGCCTCGGCGCGGATCTGCGGCTTCGGGGTGTCACCCACCGGGAACATGGCCCGCGACAGCTGCTGCGCGGTCAGCACCGCGAGCACATAGGACTGGTCCTTGTCGGCGTCGACGGCACGGCGCAGCACACCGTCCTCGAGCCGCGCGTAATGGCCGGTGACCACGGCGTCGAAGCCGAGTGCCACCGCACGGTCGGCGAGGGCGGAGAACTTGATCTTCTCGTTGCAGCGCAGGCAGGGATTCGGGGTCTCCCCCGCGGCGTAGGCGGCGACGAAATCGTCGATCACGTCTTCGGTGAAACGGTCCGCGAAATCCCAGACATAGAAGGGGATGCCGAGCACGTCGGCGGCACGCCGGGCATCGCCCGCGTCCTCCTTCGAGCAGCAACCGCGCGAACCGGTGCGCAGGGTGCCCGGTGTCGCGGACAGCGCCAGGTGTACGCCGACCACCTCATGACCAGCATCGACGGCACGTGCCGCCGCCACGGCCGAATCCACACCACCACTCATCGCGGCGAGTACCCGCATCAGACACCTCCCTTCGCACCGGCCAGACCCGCGGCCCTGGCCCTTTCCACAATCTGGGGCAAGACATTCAGCACCGCGTCCACATCGGCGCGAGTCGAGGTGTGCCCCAACGAAAAGCGCAGTGATCCGCGGGCCTGCCACGGCTGTACGCCCATCGCGATCAGCACGTGACTCGGGGTGGCCACCCCCGCATTGCAGGCCGACCCGGTAGAGCATTCGATCCCGGCCGCGTCCAACAGCATGAGCAGCGAATCACCTTCGCAGCCAGGGAAAGTGAAGTGCACGTTGCCCGGCAACCGCTGCTCGCCGGCCGGACCGCTCAGCACCGCATCCGGAACGGTATCGCGGATGCCCTCGATCAATTCGTCCCGCAGCGCGGTCAACTCCTTTGTGCGCGTCGGCAGCTCGGTCACCGTGTAGTTCAGTGCGGTGGCGAGTCCGACGGCCGCGGCGGTATCCGAAGTCCCGGAGCGCATATCGCGCTCATGCCCGCCACCGTGCAACAGCGGCACACACGGCACCTGCCTGCCGAGCAGCAGCACGCCGACACCGTGCGGTCCACCGACCTTGTGCCCGGCGAAACTGGCCGCCGAAAGCCCGCTCGCCGCGAAATCGATCGGCAGCTGCGCGGCGGCCTGGATCGCGTCACTGTGCATGGGGACGCCGAATTCCTGTGCCACCGCGGCCAATTCGACGATCGGCGCGATGGTGCCGACCTCGTTATTGGCCCACATGATGGTCACCAGCGCAACCTCGTCGACGTGTTCGGCCAGCGCCGCCCGCAGCACCCGCGGCGACACCACACCTTCGGAGTCGACCGGCAGCCAGGTCACCTGCGCGCCCTCGTGCTGCTCGAGCCACTCGACGGCATCGATGACGGCATGATGTTCGGTCGAACCCGCGATAATTCTGGTCCGGCGCGGTTCGGCGGCGCGGCGCGCCCAGTAGATGCCCTTGATCGCCAGATTGTCGCTCTCGGTCCCGCCGGAGGTGAAGATCACCTCCGATGGCCGGGCGCCCAGATCGGCGGCGATCGACTCGCGCGCCTCCTCCAGCATCCGCCGGGCCGCACGTCCGGAACCGTGCAGTGACGAGGCATTACCCGTCATGCCGAGGGCGGCCGTCATCGCCTCGATCGCGGCAGGCACCATCGGAGTGGTCGCCGCATGATCGAGGTAGACCGTCTGGGGCGCCCCATGGACCGAACCCGCAAAAGCCGACTTCATGACCGTCAAAGCCTATCCCACCGTTGACCTGCATATCTTCGGGGTATCTCGCCGCTTTCGCTGTTTTGTCCGCGACTCACCCACGATGCGCAACCCGTCGACCACCTTCCGGTATTCCCCGCCCGGTGCATCCCCGGTGGTCAGCGCACCATCCCACGGCATTCCGAGCGGGCCGATCGTCTTCGGTGAGTCGTGTTCGGTCGTCGATCGACGCTTTGGAGACCAACCGATGCCGCCGCAGTGCCGACGTACCAGGGTGACCGGCGTAGCAGATCCCGGTCAGGGCTGATCGGCCGCCGTCACGAACACCACTGGCTGGCCGGTCACGCGGGCGATGGTCCGGTATTCCTTGTCGTCGCATAGGACGGTCAGCCGATGATGTTCCGCGGTGGCCGCGATGAGCAAATCGACTGGACCGGCCGAACGATGCGCTTCGCACTCGGTCATCAGTTGCTGAACCTCGCCGGCTCGTTCGTAGGATCGATCCGACATCGGCGTCCAACCGAACAAGTCGCGCAGCAACCGCTGTTTCTCCAGACGATCGGCCAGGGACCGCGCCGAATACAGGAACTCTAGCTCTACGATCGGGCAGGTGGCGATCACTCCGGCAGCCAACTGATCGGCCCACGCCTTCCGGCACGGCTCCTGCAGGATCCGGAACAGCCCAGAGGTATCGATGAGGTAGATGGCTACTGTCACCGACGGTAGGCCGCCTTGTTCCCGAGGAACTCGTCGAACTCACCCTGGTCGGCCATCTCGCCGAGCCGGGCGAGGGCGCGCATGCGGACCAGCCGCTGGCCGACTTCCCGCAACGCGGCGTTGACGCAAGGTGAAACCGGACGATGCCGAACTGTTCGACAAGCTGCTCAGCAGCGCGTCGAAGGTGCACGTGATGGACTTCGACGACGCTGGCAGGGAGGCGTACGAAGCCGCGAACGAAGCCATGCTGTCATCGTGTACGCGTCTAGTCGCGGTGTGGGATGGGGATGCAAGTCAGCCGGGCAGCACCGGCACGGCGGTCGAGCTTGCCCGTGAGCGCGGCATGCCAGTCGAGATCGTCTGGCCGGACGGCGCTGCGCGGGAGTGAGTGCCGCTCGGTAGGTTTCGTCAGCCGGTTACCTCGGACCGTCATCATCCTGGCCGCAAGTCTCACAATCGGTATGGGTACACGGTCGGCTCGCATCCTGTAAATGGTCCGGAGACTCTCGGGCGTGATCGCGCAGCCGTGCCAGCTCGGGGGGTTGCGGCTGGCATAGTTGTCGAAATGCTCGGCGACGATCTCAGCGTCGCATGTGGGCATTTCCTGGATGCGCGTGGAGGTAGCCGGGATCGCTGACTGCGTACGCGGTCAACCCGCACTGGCCAACGGTCGCGGGTGTCGACCGGACCCGTGGCGGCGCCCTTCGATCAGTCTGTCGACGCTGCCGAAGCGCTCTCGGCAACCCGATGGCCGGAGCCCCGACGGCGGAACGGTCGCAACCGTCGCGAGAGACGTTGCGGCTGCGCCTCGGCCGGCTCCGGTACGCCGGTGGCCGTCGCCTCGATTTACTCCGACGATTCACCACTGTGATCGGCAGCGAACCCACCGATAGCATTCCTGTGGATAGTGTTGGCGTCCAATGGATTCCGGACATGTGGACTGCGGACCTCCGACATGGCCGCGACCCGCACGGCGACATCGCCGAGCGGCGCGGCAGGTTTGCCGCCGGATACGCGGCGAACGGCGGGAACGGCGATGGTCGCGACACTGGCGGCGACCGCGATCGCGGTCAGCAGCACCATTCCCCCGTGCAGCCCGGCATAAGCCGCCAGCTGACCGGTGGCGAGGTAGGCGACGGGTGTGAGCAGCGTCGAGCCGAAATCATCGATCGACCTGACGCGAGATAGCACCGCCAGCGGTATCCGCTCCTGTAAGAGTGTGCGCCAGTACACCATTGCCATCGAGACGGCGGCTCCGGACAACGCGCTGTAGACGCCGATGATCGACAGACCGAGCCCGCTGACCAGCAGCGCGGGACGTGCCGCCGCGACAGCCAGCAGTGTCGCGCAGACCGCGGCCGGGCGGGCAGCGGATATGCGCAGCGCGACCGCGCTCCCGAGCACGGCACCCGCGGCGAATGTTGCCATGATCACCGCCCACCCGTCCGGACCGCCGAATTCCAGCTGCGCGACTTGCGGCCCGAGCACGAGTACGGCAGGCACCGCCACCGCGCTGAACACGGTGAAGTTCGCTATCGAGGTCCACAGCCAGGCGCGGGAGGCCACCTCGCGCCAGCCGGTTCGCAGTGCGATCAATAGAGGTTCCGGCGTCGTCCGCTCGTCGGCGGCCGGGCGACGGACCCCGAGCAGGACAACCGCGCTGATCAGGAAGGTGACGGCATCCACCGCCACGGCCGCACCGAGCCCCGCCGCCGCGATCAGCACCGCACCCAGCGCCGGGCCGGCAACACGCAGCAGGCTGCTCGACATGGCGACAAGCGCGTTCGCGGCGCGCAGTGAGTCGGCAGGCACAAGTTGCGCGACGATGCCTCCCAACGCCGGAGTGAACAGTGCCTGCGCGCCGCCGTAGATCACCTGCAACACCATGATCTGCCACAGCTGAGCCGCCCCGAATGCGAGCAGTACGGCCAGTACGGCCTGGGTGACCGCGCGGGTGAAATCCGCCGCGATCATCAACTCGCGACGCGGAAACCGGTCCGCGAGCACCCCGCCGAGCAACAGCAATCCGGTCAGGGGCACGAAGCGGGCGGCGAGGACGCCCCCCAGCGCAGCAGGTGATCCGCCGATCTCCAACACGACGAAGGTGAGCGCGAGCACCGCAGGAGCATCCCCTGCCATCGACACCGTCTGACCGCCGAGGAGCAATCGAAAATCGCGCTGCCGCAATACATTACGTGTGCTCATCGAACCACTCGCGCACGATGACGGCCGCCTTGTCCGGCGGCACCATCGACACGCCGTCCCCGCGCGCCCCACGCCACATCTCGTACACGACACGAGATTCCGGCTCCACCACCGTTTCGCCCGCCGCCCGCAGAGTCGCCACATGCCGCTGGATCACCGGCTTGTCCCACATGACCTTGTTCATATGTGGAAACCACAGGCAGGGTCGAGGCGCAGCGAGCAGTGTGGTTGTCGCGGGCGTCGACGCCAGTCCCAGCGCCGACGCGGCGACCAGATGCGCGGTGGCCGGGAGCACCACGATGCCGTTCGAGGTCAGCGCGAGTTCGACCGGATTGAGGGTCGGGCTGTCGGAGGTGATGACTTCGTCGGCCAACCAGCCGACGACTTCCCGTGGCACGAATCGCTCCGCGCTGCGGGTGAGCAGCACGACGATCTCGCCGGGCTGGGTCTTACGAAGTTCGGTCAGATAGAGCGGCAGGACCAGGGATGCGCTGGAGCCTGCGGCGATCACCACGAGCGCGCCATGGCGCATGACTGATCTCCTATGGATGGAAGCGGGGATCGCCCGGTACGCACGGGCGATCCCCTCGGTTTCAGCAGGTCGGGCCGTCGTCGACTCCTGTCTCGATCATGGGATTACCTCCTTTCGTTTGTGCGAGTTCGGGTTTCAGAACCGGCAGTTGCCGGGGTCCGGTTCGCTGATGCCGGATGGTTGGCCGGCGGGCGTGACGAGGACGACATCGAGCATCAGCGGTTCGGCGGTTTCGTTGCGCACGGTGTGTACATGGCGCGGGTGCTCGACCCACCCCTGACCGACGCCGAATGTGGTTGGTGCGCACTGCCGGTCGTCGGCCTCATATCGAGTTGCGATGCCGTCGGCGACATTCACGAGTACGTCACCGGGATGCGAATGCCAGCCGACACTGCCGCCGGGGGCCAAGGTGAGCACGGAGAACTGGACATCGACGGGGCCGTCCGGAGCGATATGGATCGGCTCGGTGACAGTCGCCTTGCTGAGTTGCTCGCCGGTCACACCGACATTCGGCGTGGCCACTGCGGGCAGTGTCGCAGAGGTCGACAATATAGCGAGACCGATTGCCGCACCGATGAATCCAACGCACCGACGGACGCTGCTGGACATGGATATCCTCCCCGCGAAATAGATCCTGTTCTCCGCTCCGCGCCAGCTCCTCCCAGCCGGTCGGTGCGGTTGCGAACAATCATCCGGGCGATGCCTTTCACCCGCGTCTCACGCACGTTTCACGGGATATCCGCGCTGCTCACAACACCGAAATCTATTGTGGGAAGCGATTCGCGGCCGAAACGGCGGAGGCCGGCCGGGCAATCGCCCGGTCGGCCTCGTGACCGTGTCCTTCGATCAGTCTGTCGACACCGCAGACTCGGCAACTCGATGGCCGGAGCCCCTGCGCCGGAACGGTCG